>JACIXD010000019.1 GCA_014360645.1 Actinomycetota bacterium
GAGCACGCGATCCGCAGCCTGGATCGTCTACAGGTGATCCCCTTGACCTGTGGGGACTACTCCTTCGAGCTTGCGGCGCGCCCCGATCCAGAGCAGAAGGAGATCCTGGATGCCTTGAAGCTATCCCCTCCCATCTCCATAGATGCAATCGGGGTTGCTAAGAAGGCGGGCTGAGTAAACGATCATGTCTCCGGCTCTTGCTGGAGTTTTACTGAACTCAGTTTAAAATCAGCTCGGAAGTTCCGTTGCAGGCAGTGAACAAACACATGCCCGGAGCCGGGACGCCACTGGAGAAGCACCCCGCGCTGCGCGCCAGATCAACACCGACCCCTTAAGACCCGAAACCACACTCCTCGAAGCGATCGCGGCGCCAGCGGTAGGGGAGGTCGATGATGGTCCCCGGCTCCTCCACCGTCTCCAGGGCCTGGAACATGTCCCTCAGGATGGCGCGCTGCTGGTTCACGTTTCCCGGTTCTCCCAGGGGAGCGCCATAGGGGTAGCGCAGGTAAAGGGTGCGCGGAGCACCGATCTTCTCCGAGAGCTCGCGGTTTAGCGAGAGGGCCACCGTGCACATGCCGTAGGACTCCAACACGCGGGCGATCAGGCTCACGGCCCGGTTGCACATGGGTCAGCCGGGGGTGAGCAGCACCACGTCCACTCCGTCTTCCTTGAGGCGGCGCGCCACCTCGTGGGCGGTGCCCATGGAGGGGTCGATGAGCTCCTTCACGTGCAGGTCGAAGCCGAAGGAATAATGGAAGGCGCCCACCGAGCCGATGGCTCCCTCCTCCTCCAGTTCCCGCAGCCTGTCTATGGGGAAGATGACGTTGATGTCCTTCTCCGCCCGTTCATGGGAGTAGTGGGTGTGGGCGATGCGCAGGCGGGCGGGATCGGCATCCCGGGGGATGGGGCGGAAGGAGGAATCGCCCAGGGAGGCGGCGGTGTCGAAGGGCTCCTGGTCGTCCAGGTGCACCCCGGTGGTGGTGATGAGGCTCACCCTGGCCTCGCGGAGTTCCTTCGCGAAGGGGGTGAGGGCTGGCCTCTCCTCGCACTTGCCGGCGGCCATGGGGCTCACGGCCTTCTCCATCAGCCCGCGGAAGGTCTCCTGGAACCACACGTACAGGGACGAGTTGGCGATCCTGTCGAACCGCGACCAGATGTTCAGCTTCTTGAGCATGTCCGTGGCAACCCTCCTTCTATCTCCCGCCGAGAAGACGCGCCGCGAAAGGCCTGCGCCCGGGCATGCGGCGCATCAATCCTTTCCCTCTCCACAACAAGAGGTTACATCAGGTGGATACCGACAGGCCCCACCCGCAAGATGCCTCTCCGTGCCTCCGCACCCGCCGAACATATCGCGGATCGCGAAAACGTCGCTGCCTTAGGATATCTTAAGAATCCTCTTCCAGGTACGGTGGGCGGGGCAGACGTTCTTCCATTCCTGGGTGGAATTGGCGGCGCAGTAGCGGCAGGCATGGAAGAACTGGCCCAGGAGCACCACGTTCATGATCGCGAGGTACTGCGTGAGGAGTTTGCGGTTGTCCCGCAGGGCGATGGCCGGAGCCCAGAAGATGGTGCTCAGCGAGGCGACCTCCTGCACCAGGCCCAGGTAGCCGGGCTCCTTACCCTCCACGCGGGGGAAGACCATGGAGGTGTACTTCCCTATGTAATAGGAATAGCACATGTTGCCGTAGCCCTCGCAGCGGGAGCAGATAAGGTAACGGGGCCAGGTGAGGAACAAGGCCCATCCCGAAAGCCATACCGCAAGGTGCTTGAATCTGCGCTCTTTGATCATTCCCGCCAGGGCGACCAGGACACCCATGCCGAAGGCGGCGAAGCGCAGGGCCATGATGACGGGATTGGGGCGTGGACAGTTCTTGGCCTCGCAGGAAGCGCTCGCGAGGCAGCCGGAGTCCATCCCCTCGTGTTCGGTTCCGCAGCTCATCCTTAACCTCCTTTTCCGACTCCCTGTCGATTAGCAATTGAATTATATCACTTTTTTTGTCTGGAGTGGTAGCCGGGTTGCAGAGGCAACCCGTGGCCATGCGGCGCTTTCTCCAGGGGCTTTACCGACGCGCCGTCCATCTTTATCGTGGGATATGGCACCGACCGCCAAGTAATCCCTTTTTGTCCGGAGCGATAGCCGGGTTGCAGAGGCAACCCGTGGCCATGCGGCGCTTTCTCCAGGGGCTTTACCGACGCGCCGTCCATCTTTATCGTGGGATATGGCACCGACCGCCAAGTAATCCCTCCATACCGGGAGATGTGGCCTGAATGGGCCGCATCCAGAATCCTCCATCGCGGTCGGAAAGGAGTATCGCCATATCGGCGGGAAAACGTAAGGGCATGACGCAAGTGTAGGCTTACAAGGCAGAGGCGCGTTCGATAGAAGCGTGTCCGCTCGCCCGGGCGGCCGCCGGGCATGACGCGAGAGGGGATTCCCGACAGCGACGGCACGTAGCGGCTTTCGATATCGCCCAAAATCTACCAGCGAAGGGATTCCCCGGCAAAATGAAAGGGGGCTCGCGCGTTCACGGTTTGCCCCCTCGTATCGGCCAGCGCATTCGGAAGAGACTCCAGCGCGCTCAGCGTGCTCGCTGGTGTCGCCTCCGGCGATCCACCGACCCTGTTCAGGATCCCCAGGATCCTAGAAGCGGTAGCTGCGCTTCGGCTGCTCCGCCCTCGGCTTGGCCTCGTTCACGTTGATGCTGCGCCCGTCCAGGTCCTTGCCGTTCAGGCCGCTGATGGCGGCCCTGGCCTCGGCGTCGTCGCTCATCTCGACGAAACCGAACCCGCGCGACCTGCCGGTGTTGCGGTCCACGATCACGTCCACGGAATCAACCGTGCCGAACTGGCTGAAGGCCGAACGGATGCCGTCCTCCGTCGTGGAGTAGCTGAGGTTACCCACGTATATCTTCACTCTTCCACCTCCTTCACAAAATAAATCCCCGAGAACCGCTCCTCGGGGATGTACCAACATCGACCTAGAGACTCTCGACATGACTATTATAACAGTTTCGCAAGCTTTGCCAAGTGGTATTTTATGGATGATGCTGTAACGTTTCGGTAGGCGGCTTTGGGTTGAAAAAGTTTGAGAGGCCACCCTATCATCCTGACAAACCAAGCAGTCGAGACGGAGGCCCTGGAGATGGCCTCGGAGACCTCCTTCCGGCGGGCGGGCAAGCACCCCTCCTTCTTTCTGGCCGAGGAGGTAGGCCATTCCCTGCTGCACCGCAGAACGCAGAGGCGGGGTTCCGAGAGGGCGGAGGAGAAGAGGGCGCGGGCTCTGGACCTCTTCTCCTGCGGCGTGCTGCCCGAATCGGAGCGAAGGGAGGCGGAGAGAGGCTGTTTATGGAGGCGGACGGGTGCATGATCCCCCCGCAGCGGGAAGAGAGAAAAAAGCACGAGCTCAAGGTGGGCATCTCCTACGAGGGCTGGTCCCGGGCAGGCGAGGACAAGTGGAGGACTAAAAACAGGCGGGCCTGCCTCTCCGCAGCCGACGCAGGCACCTTCCTCTCCTGCCGGAGCGCCGATCTCGCCACCGTCTACGACCGCTCCAAGGTAGGCGAGGTCATCTGGTCCTCAGATGGGGCCTCCTCGCTTGTCCGCGGCCGACCTCTTCGCCTGCGCCCATGCTCAGCTGGACCGCTTCCACCTGGCGAGGTCGCTCACCCGGGCCCTGGGGTTCTCGCAGGAGGCCTTCCGTCTCTTTACCCCGGCCAAGGAGGGCAAGGCTGCGGAAGTCGTACAGGGCCTGGAGGGACACCTGGGAAAAGCCGGAGGCGAGGGGAAGAGGAAGCGGATCTCCGAGGCCATCGCTTACATCTCCTCCCTTGCGGCCTGGCTTTCGGACTGGAGGGACGTGCTCCCGGCGGCGGAGGACCACCGCTCGCCCGGGGCCGTCGAGGGCAACGTGGACAAGTGCGCCGCCGACCGCTTCAAGAAACGGGGCATGAGCTGGAGGCCCTGTGGCGCAGGTCACATGCGAAAGATCATCGAGCTTGAGGGAGAACGGGGAGCTCGGCAACTTTATCTCAAGGAGGAGGAGGGCAGACGAGAAGGCGGCCGAGGCGGCCATGGCCTCCTTGCGAAGGGAGGTGAGGAGGAACCCGGAGGCTTGGCTCAGAAAGAACATGCCGCCGCTCGAGACAAGAAGCGGTGACCCCTGGGTGAAAGATGTGCTTATGGGCCTGGCGGGCTACCCTAAGATGGCGTGTCGAGGCGTTGTCGGGATGGGGCGCCTACTTTTTTTGGACAGCAACCGCGACAGGCCGGGGGTTGCATTGGGAAGGCATATATGTATATACATTTATTAATATAAGCGGCGCTTCGAGGGCAAAGACCATAGAGGTGAATGAAAAGAAGATAGACCCGGACGACTACGCCCCCGCCTATCACCAGCTGGCGCAGATCCTGCGCGAGAAGATAATGGGCGGCGAGTTGCGTCCTGGCGATCGCATCCCCAGCGAGGAGGAGTTGGGGGCGGAATACGGCCTCAGCCGCATGACCGTGCGCAGGGCCATATCCACCCTCTCCGAGGAAGGGTTGCTGCGCGGCGAGAGGGGGCGGGGCACCTTCGTCGTCGAACCCAGGGTGGACGGCGGCCTCTTCCTCATCCCCGATTTCCACACGGAGATGCGCAACCGGGGCTTCTCCACCCGCGTCAGGTTGCTGGGCGTGAAGGCGGTCAAGGCCGGCGGCGTGCCGGCGGAGAAGCTGGGGGTTAGGAGGGGTAGGAAGGTCCTGTACCTGGAGCGGGTACTGGAGGGGAACAGGGAGCCCCTGGTGTTCGACCGTAAATATATCCTCTACGACAAGACCCAGCCACTGCTGGAGGAGGAGCTGGGGTACGGCTCCACTGCCGAGTTCTTCCCCGGGGGCTCGGGGCTGAAGCCGGTGCGGGCGGAGTTGAACCTCACCGCCACCGTCCTCTCGGCTCGCGAAGCGGAGCTCCTCGCGAGCAGGAAGGGGGCCCCTGCCTTCTGCATGGAGCAGCTCCTCTACGCCGCCAACGACCTGAGGGTGGTGTGGGGCTGGATGATCTACCGGGGCGACAGGTTCTCCTTCGCCTCGCTGAGCCGACCGCTGTGAGGTGATGAGGGTGACCGGGAACGATCTGGCCGAGGGACTTATCCAGGCCGTGGCGGACGTGGAGGAGGAGAAGGCGCTGGAGCTCGCGGCGGAGATGATCTCGCGCGGCGTGGAGCCCCTGCTCATCATCGACGCCTGCCAGAAGGGGCTGGACGTGGTGGGAAAGAGGTATGAGCGCAGGGAGTATTTCTTGAGCGCCCTGATCATGTCCGGCGAGATCTTCCGTGAGATTACGGTGCTGCTGGAAAAGGAAGGGTATTTTAAGCCTTCAGAGGACGAGGAAGCGCCGAAGGTGATCCTGGGCGCGCCGCTCGGAGACATCCACGACCTGGGGAAATATATCGTCTCGGTGCTCCTACGCCGTGCGGGATTCCGGGTTATCGACCTGGGAGTGAGCGTCGTCCCCGCGAGGTTCGTGGAGGCGGCCGCCGAGGAGGACGCCCGCCTGGTCGCCATGAGCGCCCTCATCACCGCCGCCTACGAGCCCATCCGGGAGACGGTCGCGGGATTCGAGAAGGCCGGCTTGCGGGAAAGGGTGAAGATAATGCTGGGTGGAGGCGCCATCAACCAGATGGTCTGCACCCACACCGGCGCGGACGCCTGGAGCAGGCAGGCCACGGACGCGGTGAAGTTCGCCCGGGAATTCCTGGGCGGGACGCCCGGCCAGTGTTAACCCCCGCCAGGCCTGAAGCCGCGCGTGGTCCCCAAACCCGAGGGCGGGCTCAACCCCTGTCGTAGTAGCCGTACTTGACCACCGAATTGAAGAAGACCTTCACGTTCTCCGGTTTTGCGTTGGCGTCCAGCTCGCAACCCGTGCCCAGGATGAAACCGCCGCCTTTGCCCACTTCCTCGATGAGGCGGTGGCAGTACTCGTCCACCTCGCTGGGCGAGCCCATGGCCATCATGGCCGGGTGCACGTCCCCGTAGATGCACATGCGGTCCCCGAGCACCTCCTTGGCCTTGAAGATGTCGGAGGTCCCGTCGAACTGCACGACGCACTGGCCGGCCGGCAACACCCTCAGCGCTTCCAGGTTGAGGTCCCAGTTCCCGTCCAGGTGCAGGATGCTGGTGATGCCGGCGTCCGCCAGGCGCTCCACCAGCATCTTCAATGACGGCAGGGAGTATTTCCTGAACTGCTCGGGGGAGATGAAGTCGTTGGACGAGCGGTGCAGAGTTATCTGGGCTCTCCTGATGCCAAAGAACTTCACCGCCAGCTTGATGGTCGCGGCAAAGGACTCCACCAGGGCTTCCGCCGCCCTCACGATCTCCTCGGGGCGCTGATAGAGGTCGTTGACGAAGGGGATCAGCCCGCGGGAGAGGGAGAAGGCATCGAAGGGGAGCATGCGGGGGCCCATGGAGTACCACATGGTGACGCCCCTCTCCACCCACTCCCGGAGTTCCCATACGTAATGGGCCATCTGCGCCACGAAGCGGGAGATCACGAAGGGGTAGACCCGCCAGCTGTCCTCGATATGATCGTATATCCTCGGCAGCAGCATCCTGGCCATGCGGTCCCAGGCGAGCGCAGGGGTCTTCCTGCCCAACTCGGCGATCACCCGGTAGTCCTCCGGTTTCATGATCTCCGTCTCGATGAACTGGTGAACGTAGTCCGCCGGCAGCTCGAAACCCGGCTCGAGGGTCTTCATGGGTATGTAATACGAGGCGAGTTCCCGGTAGTAGTAGTGAAACATGTAATACGCATCCCAGGGTCCGAGCTCGTCGAAGACCCTGAGCACGGCTTTCGGATAGAGCTTGCGGTCGAACAGGTCCGCGTAGGTTATGCCGGTATAGTTGGAGATGAAGTAGTAGACCGACGGGACCACCGGCACCCGGTCCGGTATCTGGAGGCGGCAGGCCGCCTGGATGCGCTCCTCCGTGGTCATGGTGTCACGGGGATGGATCTTCCTGGTCACCTTGATCATCATCACCACTCCTCCCGTCGCCCGGCCCCTACTGTCCCGCGGAAGGGGGGATGAACCTCTCGGCCAGCCTCAGGGCTTCGGCGGGGTTCAAGCCGAAGCCGTCGGCGCCGGTATGGTCCACCACCCTCTCGTTGACCGGGCCTCCCCCGATAATCACCTTTATACCATCCCTGAGGCCGGCCTCGGTGAGTGCGTCCACGGTGTTCTTGATGGAATCGAAGGAGGTGGTCAGCAGGGCGGACATGGCCACCAGGGTGGCTCCGGTCTCCCTGGTCTTGTCCACGAAGGCCTGGGGAGGGACGTCCACCCCCAGGTCGTGCACCTCGTAGCCGGCGCAGCGCAGCATGGTGGCGACGAGGTTCTTGCCGATGTCGTGGATGTCGCCCTGCACGGTGCCGATGACGATGCTTCCCTTGCTCGCGGCCGCGTTTCCCTTGAGATGGGGCTCGATCAGCCCCACAGCTTTCTTGAAGATCTCCGCGGACATGATCAGGTCGGGAAGGAAGTATTCCCGGGCCTCGAACTTCTCGCCCACCACCGACATGCCCTCCCGCAGCGACTCGATCACCGCGAGCGGCTCCGCGCCTCCGGAAAGAGCCGCCCGCACCTCCCGCAGGGTCTCCTCCTCTTTTATCTGCGCCAGGAGGACTGCGATGCTCTCGTTCATGGGCTCTTCTCCTTTCCCGTAGGGTTGACTGCCTTTCTTCCCGTCCTGGCTCCGGGGTCAGGCCCCGCAGCCCGCAACGTCCTGCCGTTGGGTTTGGCCGCCGGTATTGGGGGCAGAATCGACATGAAAACCGGCAGCGGCTTCTTCCCGCATCGGTATCGGCGTTGGGTGGCGTCCTGGCTCGGAGATATGCGTGCCTCCTTTCCGGCGGAGAAGCGTTGCATCCGATGCCTATTTGATATAATGTATATACAACTATACTAATAATGTCGTCAAGGGCCGGGTCTGTCAAGGCGCTCGAGGGTTCGCAGGGCCCAGGGCAGAGGTCGGTCAAGGGGGGAGGTGTGATGCCCGTTTCCATCTGCCGTGTCTATCCAGTGCCAGTGCCGCATGGACAGGTCCTGCGGGAAGTACAAGGGATAAGCGAAGGAGGCTGTCATGACTGAAGGGACGTTTGCTCCGGATCTCGTGGATCCCCGCGAGGTGGGCATGGACGCGGAACGCCTGCAGCGCCTGAAGCAGGCGGTGGAAGAAGACACGGCGAGGGGCGTCTACGACGGCGCCGTCTTCGTGGTGGCCCGCCACGGCAAGGTGGTCATGCACGAGGCGGTGGGGAAGACCGACCTCGAGAAGGGGCGCCGGGCCGCTCTCGACGACGTCTTCTTCATCATGTCCATCACCAAGAAGATCACCGCCGTGCGCGTGCTCATGGACGTGGAGAAGGGCAAGTTCCAGCTCAACACGCCCGTGGCCGAGGTCATCCCGGAGTTCGGCATGAAGGGAAAGCAGCGGGTTACCGTGCACCACATCCTCACCCATACCAGCGGCCTCAACACCGAGCTGCCCTACGGCATACCCGTGGACCAGCTGGGCGACATCGAGGCGGTCGTAGCCGCCATGGCCAACGAGCGCGTGCTGTATACCCCGGGGACCTCGGTCTCCTACAACCCCATATGCGCCCACTCCGTCCTGGCGGTGATGGTGACGCGCCTGGACGAGGCGGGCCGCCCCTTCCGCCGCATCCTGGCCGAGGACCTCTTCGACCCCCTGGGCATGGACTCCACCGCCCTGGGGGTGCCGGACCGCCTGCGGGACAGGCTGGTGCCGGTGGTGGTCAGGGACCGCACCCCGGGCCTCTTCGAGCCGCTGCTGCTGGAGGCCCTCAACTTCCTGGCGCAGGAGGATACCGAGCTCCCGGCGGGGGGAGGCATCTCCACCGCCATGGACATCTGCCGCTTCGCGGAGATGCTCAGGCGGGGCGGCGAGCTAAACGGCACTCGCATCCTCGCGCCGGAGACGGTCAGGCTGGCCACCTCCAACCAGACCGGGGACATGGTCAACCACCTCTGGGACTACGCGCGGGAGATGTACGGCTGGCCGGTCTTCCCCGCCTACCTCGGGCTCACCTTCTTCCTGCGCGGCGAGGGCGTCTTCCCCACCCCGCTGGGCCTGACCGCTTCGCCGGGGACCTTCGCGGGCCTGGGTGCCGGGTCCACCATGTTCTGGGTGGACCCGGAGCGGGACCTCACCTTCGTCCTGCTCACCGCCGGCCTGCTGGAGGAGGGCCCGAGCGTCCTGCGCCACCAGCGCCTCTCGGACCTGGTGATCGCGGCGGTGTCGGACTGAGGGAAGCGCGGGCCGGGCACGGCTCCGCGCCCGGTCCCGGTTCGATGATCGGAGTCGACGGAAGAGCCACGCACGGTGGCTCCGGGAAGGGAGAGGAGGTATGACATGTACCCGGAATTCGAGGGCTTCGTGGTCATGGTCACCGGTGCCGCCTCGGGCATCGGCCTGGGCACCGCCGGGCAGTTCATCGCGGAGGGCGCCACGGTCATCTCGCCCGACATCGACGAGGAAGGGCTGGGCAGGGCGGCGGCCGAGCTGGGGGAGAAGTACGTCCCCCGGGTCTGCGACATCTCCAAGGCGGACCAGGTATCCGCGCTGGCCGATTTCGTGCGGGAGAAATACGGCCGGCTGGACGTGCTGGTGAACAACGCCGCCAAGGGCAAGCTCGCCGCCGTGGACGCCATGACCGAGGATGACTTCTACTACCATTACGAGGTGGACGTGAAGGGGACCATGCTCATGGTCACCGCCTTCCTCCCCCTGCTGCGGGAGTCGTCCTATCCCTCCATCGTCAACATCTCGTCCAGCGCCGCCCTGGTGGAGCACGTAAACCACCACTTCCTCTACTCGAGCGCCAAGGCGGCGGTGCTCAAGTACACCAGGCACCTGGCCAGGGACCTTCCCGGCATCAGGGCCAACTGCATCCTCCCGGGGTGGGTGGACACCCCCATCTACGAGCGCGCGGGCTTCGAGCGCTCCTTTGTGGAGCAGGTGTACGAGAAGGCCGTCAAGCATATACCCGCCGGGCGCGTGGCGGAGCCGGAGGACATCGCCAACTGCATCCTTTTCCTGTGTTCGAAGAAGGCGGGCTACGTCAATGGCGCGGCCCTGAGCGTGGACGGGGGCTACCTCACCGGCGCCGACTGGGGGTTCCCCTTCTAGCTCGCTCCACCCTTCGCCCCGGACGGCGGGGCGGTTATCGAGCTGCCCCGACCGGCGATGCTGTAACGTTTCGGTAGGCGCTTTGGGTTGAAAAAGTTTGAGAGGCCACCCTATCATCCTGACAAACCAAGCAAGTTCGACAAGGGGAAAGGGGTGATCTCCCAAATGTTCGATCCGGGGACCATGGTACTGCGTCTGGTGTGGTAGATACTTGTAGCGGTTCCAACCGAGCCCTTTATTTGGACACCTCCTTGCTCTGCTTTTCTTACTACACGGCAAGTATAGGGGGTGTCCACCATGTTTCTGAACCTAGGCAGTGGTATTTTATGGATTGCCGTCAATGATGTCGCCCACTCCCGGTTTCTAATACGTGCGTCCGTCCCGGACATGCGGGGTCGGGTACGTCCCGGTGAACAAGCATCCCTCTCCAGCGCCTCAAGCACAGACCTCCGACGGTCCCGCTTCTGCGGTTACTATGGAAATCGATCCCATGCGGTAAACCCCGACCGTGCAAGGTCCGTCGACAGCTCGCCTGGAGGAGGCGTGCGGGCGACTTCCGCGCGTGGATAGCTCCATGCCGCCTTGGACCTGCTGCCCCACTCAGTATATCATGGTGTTTGGCGATGGAGGGCTGCCCGCCCGAGCATGGAAGAGCCACGGCCTTGATGCGTCATGGAAAACGGCGTATCGCACGAAGTACCGGGGCGCGAGCGGGGTCATCGAGGCCGGAAGCGGAAACTTGACGCAGGGCGCATGCCGCAGACCGTCGCTTCGGAGGGTGACCGCGTGCGCGCAGCCAGGCCGGCGGAAAGGAGGTCGCAGGGGATGATAGAGAAGGTGCTGATTCCCACCGACGGCTCGGAGACCGCGGAGAAAGCCGTCGCCTTCGCGGTGAAGCTTCTCCAGGGCACCGCCTGCGGCGTCACCCTGTTGTCTGTGGTGGAGGAGCCGGTGTATTCCGCCTTCTGGTCTGACGGCCTCATCGCCCCCGAGGTCATCATGCCGCCTCCCGAGGAACTGAGGGAGGAGCTGGACAAGCGCGCTGAGGAGATGCTGGCTGAGAGCGCCGCTCCCCTGCGCGCCGCTGGTCTGGAGGTGACGCCAAAGGTGCGCTTCGGCAACACCGCGGCGGAGATTCTCCAGGAGGCCGAGGAGGGCGGCTATGACATGATCATCATGGGCAGCCACGGTCGCGGTATGCTGAGCGGGTTCCTCCTTGGATCGGTGAGCAACCGCGTCGTGCACCACGCCGGTTGCCCCGTGCTCATCGTGCGCCATGGGGTCAGATCTTCGATCTTCGATCGGGCTTGAGAGACCCCGTTGAGTGCGCCATGGGGTCAGATCTTCGATCTTCGATCGGGCTTGAGAGACCCCGTTGAGAATGCCCTGAGTCATGGCAACTGAAGACCGAAGATCGTTTCATATGGCTTTTCCCTTATGGGTGATCGAGTAGTTGACGGCCCCTTTTGCGTTTGAAGATCGAAGATCTGACCCCACGTGCACGACTTCCTCACCCCCTCGGGACATACGTTATCCGAGGGGATTTTCGGCGCCTCGCTTCGAGTAGATTTTTATTTTTTAGGCAACGAAACCTTTTCGTGTTGATTTATTATGAGTCAATTCGCGCGATTGACACCGCGGGTGACGGCGGCTATCATGTTGCCTATCCCCTCTGGGGATAATTGACAACTGGATATCCACCGCGAAAGGCGATGAAGGGGAGGAGTAAGCCCGCGGGTAGCGCTACAGAGAGCCGGGCCGAGGTTGAGAACCGGTGCGCGAAGCGGGCCGAAGATGGCCCCGGAGCTTCCCGCTGAAAGCGTGAGCGAGTAGGCGAGGACGGATGCCTCCGTTACCACAGGCGAGGGTATCGCGCCGGCGGGCGCCGTACCCGGGGCGGGACGAACGGCTTTCCTGGCCGCCGTGCACCCTCGCCGGCGGCCGTTTCGTTGTCCGCGGTGGGAGCGGGAAGGATGCTGGGCAGGAGATACCATGAGATACGAGATAATCGGCTCGGGACGAGGAGAAAGGACGGTGGTGGCGCTGGTATGGGTCATGCCCGGCCTTCCCCGGTGACGCGTTGAAATCTTGCTGTGTTGGCGAATCAGGCATTTGGATTGACGGGTGGTCTTGATGAGATACGAGATAATCGGCTCGGGACGAGGAGAAAGGACGGTGGTGGCGCTGGTATGGGTCATGCCCGGCCTTCCCCGGTGACGTGCTTTTTGCTGAACGACGTGTAGATACGGAGGAAGGAAATGGGCAAGACCATAGCGGAGATAAACGAGAGGATCAAGCGGGGAGAGGCGGTGGTGGTGACCGCGGAGGAGGTCATCGGTATCGTAGAGGAGAAGGGCACCGCGCAGGCGGCGCGAGAGGTGGACGTGGTGACCACCGGCACCTTCGGGCCCATGTGCTCGTCGGGCGCGTTCGTCAACCTCGGGCATGCCCAGCCCCGCATGAAGATACACCGCGCGTGGCTGAACGAGGTCCCGGTGTTCTGCGGCATCGCCGCCGTGGACATCTACATCGGGGCCACGGAGATGGCGGAGCACGATCCCCTGAACGAGGTCTTCCCGGGCGAGTTCCGCTACGGGGGAGGTCACCTCATCGAGGACCTGGTGGCGGGAAAGAGCGTCCGCCTGCGGGCCACCTCCTACGGCACCGACTGCTACCCCAACCGCTCCTGGGAGCGTGACCTCACCCTGGCAGACGTCAAGGAGGCGTGGCTATTCAACCCGCGCAACGCCTACCAGAACTACAACGTTGCCGTCAACCTGTCGGACAGGGTCATCTACACCTACATGGGGGTACTGCGTCCCAACCTGGGCAACGCCAACTACTGCAGCGCGGGGCAGCTCTCACCCCTGCTCAACGACCCCCTGTTCCGCACCATAGGCATAGGAACGCGCATATTCCTAGGCGGCGGGGTCGGATACGTTGTCTGGCACGGCACTCAGCACAACACCGCGGTGCCGCGCGGTCCCGGGGGAGCGCCCACCCGGCCAGCGGGCACCATCTCGGTCATCGGCGACCTCAAGGGGATGAACCCGCGTTACCTCACCGGATATTCCATCCTGGGATACGGCGCCAGCCTGGCGGTGGGGATCGGCATCCCCATTCCCGTTCTGGACGAGGAGGTCATCAGGGCGGCGGCGGTGCGCGACGAGGACCTTGTGGCTCCTGTGGTAGATTATTCCATCGATTACCCGCAGGGCACGGGGAGGGTGCTGGGCGAGGTCACCTACGCCCAGCTCAAGAGCGGCAGCATCGACCTGGAGGGAAAGGAGATCCCCACCGCGCCGCTGTCCAGCTACAGCCGCGCGCGGGAGATCGCGGAGACGCTCAAGGACTGGATAGCGCGGGGGCGCTTCCTCCTCGGCGAGCCGGTGGAGCTCCTGCCCTGCGAGGCGCGCGAGGAGGGGGTGGTCTAGATGGTGCGGCACAAGGTGGTGCTCCACTTCCCCCACGAGCAGGTGGACAAGCCCATCGTGAGTAAGCTGGTGCGCGATTACAACCTGGACTTCAACATCCTCAAGGCCTCCATCACCCCGCGGGAGGAGGGCTTGCTGGTGCTGGAGATCACCGGCGAGGAGGCGGACTACGATAGGGGCATGGAATACATCCGCGGCTGCGGGGTCTCCGTGCAGCCCCTCTCCCAGGACATCCGGCGCAACGAGGAGAGGTGCACCCACTGCGGCGCCTGCCTGGCCGTCTGCCCCACCGATGCCCTAAGCGCGGACCGCACGACCATGGAGGTGCGCTTCGACGACGAGGAGTGCGTGGCCTGCGAGCTCTGCGTCAAGGTATGCCCGCCGCGCGCCATGGAGATCCATTACTGACGGCGGGTTGCGTCCGCGGAACATCCGGGAGCCGGGAGACATCGCCGCGCACGGTGGATATCCGGGACCGCGGGCGAGGGACTGGGGAGAAGAGCCACGTATCCCCGCGCGCGGGGGAGATCCTTGGCGGTAAGCTGCAGGCTTCCGCAACCAGGATATACATCCCCGCGCACGGTGCTTATCCATCGCCGACAGCGGGTTGTGCCCCGAGGGGGTTACGGCAAGCCCTGGCGATCCGCCGGGGCTTGCTCTGTCTTTACCGCTGGTCCGAATACTGTTAATAATAAGGTATGGCTTACCTGGAGTTAGAAGGCAGCGGGCAGAAGTTCGACCTCGACGAAAAGGCCGAATATACCCTGGGGAGGACGGACCCCGCCACCCATTCCTTCCCGGACATCGACCTCACCCCCTTCAACGGGGTGGAGGCCGGGGTCTCCAGGCGACATGCCAAGATAACGCGCTTGGGGGAGGACCGCTACTACATCATGGACCTCTCCAGCACCAACTACACCCACGTGAGCGGGGAAAGACTCGAGGCCTTCGAGCCCCGCGTGCTGGCGGACGGCGACGAGATCTTCCTGGGCACCCTCAAGCTCACCTTCCACTCTTAAAACCATGGGGTCAGCCCCGGACATGGGACATCTTGCATGTGGGGAAGCTTCCCACCCCTCCAGCAGCAACCGACCGCCAGGTCGATCCCGACGCGCGATTCACTCATGGGGCGCCTCCTTTCGGTTGGGACGGCTTCCTTGCCGGCACATGGGTCTGTTTGCCTGATCGTTCGGGGGCGTGCGTTCTCTATCTCGTTCCAGTCCCGGATTTGAGACAATTTGCACTTCAAGGAAAGTCAGGAAGGCCCCGCGGGAGTATTGCTTGTGTCGTATACCGAAGCCGAGAACCTCCGGCGCCCGTCAGTCGCCATCCCATCACCGCGAAGCGCTCGTGCGTGTCCGTTCCCGCGTGCGGCACGGATATCAACCTCCTTTCACAACCATCTCTTTTCCCGCCAGGAAGAGAGCATCACGGGAGGCTGCCTTTTCATGAGATGGGATTACTCCCTTTGGGGATTCATATATATATATATTGGCAATAGCATACAACCGATAAGGGATCGCCCAGTCGTATTAATCTGAGAAAAACGACACCGGCATGACAATTGGCAATAGCATACAACCGATAAGGGATCGCCCAGAGCTTTTCCAGACTTTCTGGGACTTGACCGGATCACGAGCCCCGCGGCAGGGCTCTGGCAACCCGGGAGCGCCATTCCTCCAGGAGGACGGGATCCCAGCGCTGCGGGTATGCTTCGTAAGCCCTCTTGAGCGCGATGGCGGATGCGGCGTGGAAGGCGAAGCGCGCGGTGAACAGGGGATGACGCAGGCTGCGCGCGCGGCGCAGGGCATCTTTGAGGTCGAGGCCCAGGGGCTCGGCCTTGAGGCCCGCCTCCACGTCCCCCGGGGTCATGACGTATCCGATGAGCCTGTCCATGTCCTCGGGCTTGAAGTCGGCGGTGAGAGAACGCGTCACCTCGAAGTAGGCCATCAGCGCCCCGCGTCCCCGCTGGTAACGGACGGCGTATTCCCAGAGGTTCTCCCGGCCGGTGTCGCCCTCGCGCAGGCAGCGGGCGAAGGTCCGCGCCGCGAGGTCTCCGGCGATCATGGACGAGGCCACGCCTGACCCGTGGGCGGGTATGACCATGCAGGCCGCGTCTCCGGCAAGCATGAACCCGTGGTCCACCAGGACGTCCAGGGACCGGCGCACCGGAATAAGCCCCCCCCCCCCGTAATGGCGCCGCCCGCCCACCCCCTTTTCCTCCAGGAAACGGCGCACGAACTCGCCCGCGGGCTCCTCGCTCTTGTTGCGGTCGTATCCGACCAAGATGTCCAGCTCGTTCTCGCGCGGGTCCCAGTGCAGCATGAGCACGGAATACCCTCCCCTCCAGCCGACGCGCGATACGTTGACATCGGGGGGGATGCCCAGGAGGGTGGGAACGTCCGGGGCATCCCCGGGGTCGAAGCGCCGCTGTTCCCTCCAGGCGGTGACCATGCAGCTCTCATCGATCTCGCGAGGCACGGGCGAGGACTCGGGAAGGCCTCGGCGCAGCACCGCCTCCCAACCCGAGGCGTCCAGCACCCCACGGGCCTCGATCTCCTCCCCGGCCTCGGTGCGCACCCCCGCCACGCGCTCGCCGTCCAGGAGAGGACCGGATACCCTCACCCCACCCCTGAACTCCGCCCCGGCCTCCACGGCGTCGCGGAGCAGCCGGCGGGCGAAGAAACTCATGCGCACCTCCACGGTGGGGTTGGAGGTGGTCTCTATGAAATGTCTTCCGGAGGGGGATAACAGGCGCGACGAGAGCGGCGAGGGCATGGTCTCCTCTCCCGCGGGCATGGCTATCCCCAGGCGGCCGAACACGGAACGCTCCACCCCGTTCACCCAGGGATGCCCCAGGTTATCCTGCTCCTGGCGGTCCAGAAGTAGCACGCGGTGCCCTTCCGCCGCTGTCCTGGCGGCCGCCACGCAGCCTGCGCATCCCGCTCCCACCACCACGAGGTCATACATGCGGTGCTCCTTTCGACTGAACGTGCCCAAAGGCTGGCGGTCAAACTCTCCGGCCCGCTTCTTCCTCCTTCCCCGCGGGATGTCCGAGTGCGATGAATCCTGCGGCTTTATCGCCGGCTGCCCGTGCCGGTACGGAAAGACTCGATCCCGCCTTCCCCCTTGCCCCCCTTGAGTGTGGGTTCAGAACTCGCCCGATCCCAGCAGCCAGTCCACGTACTCCTTCAGGGGCTCCAGGTAATGCCGCGCGGGCGGGAACCCCTGCAGGCGCAGGTTGAGGTTGTCCAGGGGAGAATAGGGAGGGCGCGGGCAGGGCAGGCCGAGATCCGCGTAGACGATGGGCTCCACGGGGATATCGGTCAACCCCGCCGTCTCCACGATCTGGCGCGCGAACTCATAGCGCGAGCAGACCCCGGAGTTGGTGGCGTGATAGAGGCCGTATTTCCCGGACAGGCAGACGTCGCGTATGATGCGCGCCAGGTCGCCGGTGTAGGTGGGCGTCCCCACCTCGTCGGTGACCACGCGCAGGGAGCCCTTCTCCCTGGCGTTGCGGAGGATGCTTTTCACGAAGTTTCGCTTGCCGTGCCTGCCGAACAGCCACTGGGTGCGGAAGACGAACCAGCGCGGCAGCAGCGAGGCGGTATAGCGCTCCGAGGCCAGTTTCGCCTTGCCGTAAACCCCCTGGGGGTTGGGCTCGTCGAACTCGTTGTAGGCCGACCCCTTCCTTCCGTCGAACACGTAGTCGGAGCTCACGAAGGCCAGGGGGCAGTCCACCTGCTGGCAGGCCAGTACCAGGTTTTGGTTGCCGGCGAAGTTCACGCGCAGGGAGGGTTCCGGGTCGAGCTCGGCGCCGTCGGCGTCCAGGTCAGCGGCGGTGTTCACGAGGAGGTCCGGCTTTAGGGAGGGGATCTTTTCCATCACCAGCGCGTGGTCGGTGATGTCCAGGTCGAGGTCGAAGCCGAGCACCTCCGCGCCTATCTCACGGAAGGCCTCCACCAAGTCCCTGCCGAGTTGTCCTTCCGCCCCGCATATCACCACGCGCATCGCGTCCTCCCCTTGACTTCTCACGCAGACCGGGATCCGTCGCGCAACACGGGAGCGGAGCTCTTGACAAGCCTGCGCCGCTTCGCCCGTTGAGCACGAGCCCCGCATCAGCTTTCCGCGTTACGTAAACATATTATCAGCATCGGCTCTTCTCCCGTAAGCACGACGAACGGGGAAGAAGGCTTCGGTGGTTATGAAGCCGGGCGCTCCGCCGGGGTCCGCCGACGGGAACGTGAGACGCTCCTCCGTTTCGACCATGCGCTGTGAGCAGGAACCGGAAAACGGCTGGGTGTGTTCGGCGCGTTATGTCCCATGTCCGGGGCTGACCCCATGGCGTTTGATGTGCATGCAGGCGGAGTAGGTGAAGAGGGACGAGACCAGCGCCAGCCAGTAGCCCCATCCCACCCCCGCGAGGGTCCCGGCGAAGTTGAGGCCGGCGGCCTTCTGGTAACCGATGCCCCCGAACACCCTCAAGCCCAGGAAGAGGAGCACCAGGAGTACGCACAGCAGACACAGGGCGCGCATCAAGCCCTCCCATATGCGCGACTTTCCCGCCCCCAGCAGCAACAGGGCGTTCGCTCCCCAGGCCAGGGCCACCAGCGCCGCCACCGCCATGCCCTCCGGAAAGGTGATGCCCAGCAGGGCACGGGAGGGGTTGAGTCCTTTCCCTATCCACGGGAACATGGCCGAGGCCATGAGAACGGCGCCCGCGGCGAGGAGCGCCCCGCTCCAGCGTAGCGCTTCGGGAGGTCCGAGGGAGGCGATCCCGCTTCCCCCACCCTCCCGCGTTACGGTCGAGGGAAGCGGGTGCGTCCGGAGGTCGGCGGAGGGACGCCACGCGGCGGAGCGCGGCGCGGCCTCCTCCCCAGCCTCCGCGGCCAATCTCCTCTCCACGTGCTCCAGGGAGGCGGGAGGGACGTCGGTGCGGTAGCGCCGTTCCAGTTCCTGCCATGAACTCTCCGCCGCTGCCCTGCCCCCCGGACCACCTCCGCCCGGACCGCCGCCGTGTCCCGGTACGGGTCTATGCCCCACGGCGGACCTTTCCGCCCCTTCCCGGTCTTCCTCGCCGTGATAGATGCGTGCGATGAGTTCTCTCCATTCCCTGTCCCGGCGAAAGTCCGGCCCCGCCGCTTCTCCGCTCGCCTGCATCTCCTGCAGGTCCAGCCCCCTGGCGGCCTCCAACTCGCTGCGCAGGGCTTCCCGCTTGTCGAACCTCTCCTCGCCCTCGGGGGCCGTGGCCATCCCCAGCTCGGAACGTACCCGCATGAGGTCGTCCTTGAACTCCCCCATGTCCTTGTAACGCCGTTCCGGGTCTTTCTCCAGAGCGCGGTTGATGATGTGCACCAGGCTCATGGGAACGTCGTCCCGGTACTCCAACAGCGACACGGGATCCTCGCCCGCCACGCGGTAGATGATGGCGTAGTCGTTCTCGGCGTCGAAAGGCCGTTTCCCGGCGAGGGCCTCGTAGAGGGTTACGCCCAGCGAGAAGATATCCACGCGGTGGTCGTAGGGCATCCCCCTGACCATCTCCGGCGCTATGTAGTTGGGGGTGCCCATGATCACGTCGGTATGGGTACGGTCGCTCACCTTGAGCATCTTGGCGATGCCGAAGTCCGCCACCTTGACGTTGCCGTTCTCGAGCACGAAGATGTTGTCCGGCTTGATGTCCCGGTGGACGATGCCGTGGGAATGCGCATAGTGGAGGGCGTCTCCGATCATGGGGGCCATGCTCAGCACCTCCTCCACGGAGAGCGAGCGCTCCGCGAGGACGTCCCGCAGCGTCTTGCCTTCCAGGTATTCCATGACGATGAACTGCCGCTCCCCCGCGGAGATGATGTCGTGCACGGTAAGGATGTGGGGATGGGAGAGGCGGGCCGCAGCCCTGGCCTCGAGGCGGAACCGCTCCCTCAGCTCCTCCTTTTCCTTTTCGTCGAGATATTCGGGAACGGCGAGCTCCTTCAGGGCTACGTCCCTGTCCAGCAGGTCATCATGGGCCAGGTATACCCGCCCCATGGCGCCGCGCCCAGTCTCCCTGACGATACGGTATCTCGCCGCCATCTTTCTCTCCCGCCCACGATAACTCGCGTTCACCCCGCTTTATCGGACGCGGCGGCGATGAACATGAGCGGAACCGCGCTCGCATTCTCCCGCGAACTCGCCTCGCCCGTTCCGCGAAATCCGGGACACGGCGGAAGCATGCCGCATCGTCTCGACAGGCGCTTTCGCGGTTGAAAAAACCGGTAGGCCGCCCTGTCATTCAGACAGACCAAGCAATTACGACAAGAAGAAAAGAGGGGTTATCTCCCGGATGTTCGAGCAAGGGGCGATCTCCCAGATCTTCGACCTTGGAACCATGATACTGCGTCCGGTCTCCGGAGGCGCACTCCGGAGGCGAAAGGTTGCCGCTGGGCGTCATCCACGCTAACCTAGACGGGAGGTGATGCTCGATGGAAGAGACGTATCCTGAAGCGATAGAGGGAGTGGTCGTAAAACCCCTGGTACGCCACTGCGACGAGCGGGGATACCTCCTGGAGGTGGCCAGGGACGACGACGGGCTGCTGGAACGCTTCGGGCAGAGCACCTTCACCCTCACCTATCCCGGGGTGATCAAAGCCTTCCACTGGCACCGCAAACAGCACGACCTCTGGTTCGTGTCCCAGGGCGAAGCCCGGGTGGTGCTACACGACCTACGGGAGGATTCTCCCACCTACCGGCGCACCCAGGTCATCTTCACGGGAGAGCACCTGCCCCTGGTCATCCTCATCCCGCCCGGGGTGGCACACGGCTACCAGGTCCTGGGGGACCGTCCCGTGGGCCTTTTCTACCACACCACCCGCTCCTACGATCCCTCCAGCCCCGACGAGGAGCGCATCCCCTACGACGACCCCTCCATCGGCTTCGACTGGAGTGAGGGGTCGGTTTATCGATCTGGTAATTAACCCCATGATTGTCCATCTGATCCTGCATACCGTCGAGGATTCTGGATCAGCTACCTGACCCAACTGGAAAGGGCCCCCGGAGGGGCCCTTTCCGCAGCGGTGTGACGTTACATCCTCATGTCACGGCGGCCGCGCGAACGCTCCCGTTGCCGCCGCGCCCTTTACATTACCTTTACATTATTAACGCTTACCCAGTTGCTCCTGGCGCCTGGGGCGCAGCCCAAGGGCCAGGAAGGCCAGCCCGAGCATCATGAGCGCCGCGGCCGAGACCAGCAGGGGATACTGTTCCAGGCCGGTCCTGGGAAGGGTGCCGGTGGCACCCCCGGTCTCGGGACTCTCGGGCGTGACCACCTCGCCTCCCACCTCCACCTCGGCGTTGAGGAAGTCGATGCCCGTCTTCTCCTCGCCGGGAACCAGTTTCACCGCCACGCTCTCGTCGCTTATGGAGCTCATCTTCTCGGGATCGAACTCCTCGGTCACCGTATAGTCGCCCGCCTCAAGGAGCAGGAAGGCGTAGCTGCCGTCGGCCCCGGTGACGGTCTGTATGCTTACGGCGTCCCCGCCGAGGGTCTTGCCGTCGAGCTTGACGGTCACCCCGGCTCCCGGCTTGTCCTTGGTCTCATCGATGAGGCCGTCGCCGTCGTCCAGCCACTTGTTGCCCTCGATGCTGCCGTAGGGGGCGTTGGCGAAGATCACCGCGATGCTCTCGCCCGGTCCCACCACCACGGGGTCTATGGCCGTGGGGCGGGTGGCGTAATATCCCGCCGGGACCTTCTCCTCCACCCGGTATTCCCCAGGCAGCAGGTTCCGGAAGAGGAAGGCGCCGTCCTCGCCGCTCACCGTCTTCGCCAGGGCTTCCGTCTCTCCCAGGCCGGTGAGGGTTATCTCCACGCCCTCAAGCCCGGGCTCGCCCTCATCCCGCGCTCCGTCGCCGTCCAGGTCGAGGAACTTGAGGCCTTCGATGCGCCCGTAGGGGCAGTTCCCGAAGTCCACCACCGCTCCCTCTCCGGCCGAGAGCTCCACGGCCACGCTGACGGGAGTGCAGGCGAAGTAGCCTTCCATACCCTCCTCCATCACCGTATAGGCACCGGGCTTGAGGTCAGTGAAGGAGTAGGCACCGTCCTCGCCGGTGACCGCGGTTCCTACCAGCTCCACGGGCGGATTGCCCTCGAAGAGCTTAATGGTGACGCCGGCTATCATCACCGTCTCAGATTCGCCCCAGATGCCGTCGGCGTTGGCGTCAAGCCATTTCTTTCCGGAGATGGACCCGAAGGGAGCGTTCCCGAAGAAGACCTCCTCGGTCTCGCCGGGATCCACTTCGACCACGATGGACACCGGGCCCGTGGGGTAGTACCCGGGGGCCGTGGACTCGTCCACCGCCACCACGTAGATCCCCGGCACCAGATCCTGGAAGCAGAACCTGCCTCCGCCGGCGGTAACCGTGCTATACGCGCCGCCGTTGAGCTTGATGGTCACCCCGTCCAGGCCTTCCTCGCCCTCGTCCATGGCTCCGTTCTGGTTCATGTCCAGGTACTTGACGCCGCAGATGGCGCCGTAGCGGCAGTTGAGGAAGTCCAGTCCCTCCACGGGAACACCGCCCTTGAGGTCCACGTAGTCGTGGGCACCGTCATCGGGATTGGTGGGAAACCACCCCGCGGGCAGCACCTCCACCACCCGGTACTCTCCGGGGAGCAGACCGGTGAAGGAGTAGGAGCCGTCCTCGGCGGTTTCGGCGGTGGCTTTCAAGACGTCGCCCTGCCAGAGCTGGATGGTCACCCCCGCCAGCGGGGACTCGCCATCGTCCAGTTTACCGTTGTGGTTCAGGTCTTCCCACTTACTGCCGGAGATGGAGAGGTAGCGGCTGTTGAGGAAGTCCAGTCCCTCCACGTTGTCCCCGCAGCCCACCTCGATGCCTTCGTATATGCCGCCGGCGGGGCTGGTGGGATACCAGCCATCGGGGAGCACCTCCTTCACGGTATAGACGCCGTCCAGGAGGTCTTCAAAGAAATAGCTGCCGTCCTCGGCGGTTTCGGCGGTGGCTTTCAAGACGTCGCCCTGCCAGAGCTGGATGGTCACCCCCGCCACCGGGGGCTCCAGGGCTTCCTTCTTGCCGTTGTGGTTCAGGTCCTCGTACTTGTGGCCCGAGATATGGAAGTTACGGGCGATGGGGATCTCCACCTGCTTCCACCAGCAGAAGGGGCAGCGCAGGTAGAGCTGGTCGCGCACCGTGCCCGCGGTGGCGTGCCATCCCTCGGGTACGGTTATCTCCACCGCGTATTCGGACCATCCCATTCCCGAGTAGTTCAAAGGAAGGTTCATCCAGCCCGCCCATCCCGCGGGATAGGGGGGCATGATGAAGCCGAAAGGCGCGAATATGCCGTAGGCTCCCGGCCCCGAGTACTTCTGGTAAGGGCCGTCGTAGCCGTTGGCGGGGATCCATTCTCCACCCGAGACATGGTAGAGGCTCACCGGCACCCCGCTCACCAGCGGCTCGCCCTGGTCGGCCACGCCGTTGCAGTTGACGTCCTCGACCACCAGCACTTCCACTACACCGTAGGAGCAGGGCGGCCTGCCGGGCTTGTTGCAGAAGTCCACCCCGGTGACGTCCTGTCCCTCGGGCACCGTCACGCAGACGCTGGTGGGGGAGCAGGGCTCGGTGTTGTCGGGCTCGATCTCCTTGACGGTGTACTCCCCGGGCTCGAGGTCCGCGAAGGAATAGCTGCCGTCCGCGGCGGTGGTAGTGGTGCCCTTCTTCGTGCCGCCCTGCCAGAGCTCGATGGTCACCCCGCCGAGGCCCTGCTTGTCCGAGAGGTCACCGTCGCCGTCGGGGTCCAGCCACTTGTGCCCGGAGATGGAGCCCTTGAGCGCCACGTTGGGGGCGTTGCCGAAGTACTTGGTGACCTTCTGCCCTAAGCATATATCGAAGGTGTAGGAGGCTGGAGTGGTCGCGTGGTAGCCATCGGGGATCACTTCGCTCACCGTGTGGCTTCCGACCGGCACTTCACTGTAGATTACCTTGCCGTCCGTGCCGGTCACCTTGGGGTTGCCGCCGTCGAGGAGGATGGTGACGCCCTGCATACCCGTCTCCCCGGTATCTTTCTTGCCGTTCGCGTTGGCATCCAGGAACTTGATGACCTCCAGCCTTCCGTAGCACAGGATGTCGGCTCCCGTCTCAGGATAGGCCGTGGCCTGAGGGGCGGCATGCGTTCCCTCCGCGCCGGCCTCCTCCAGGTCGGCCGGACCCGCCTGGTCCCCGAGCTCTTCTCCCTCCGGCAGGTCCGCCGTCGCGGAAGCCTCTTTCTCTCCGGGTTCCGCGTCAGCCTCTTCCTCCGCTATCTGCTCTCCCGGAGCGCCCTCCGTGAGCTCGGCGGTGGTCGGCTCCGCCGCCCCCGTCATCACGCTGCGACCCATCGCGGAAGTCAGCCTGCCGCCTCCCGCGAGCGCGGATACGATCCCTCCCAGGAGCGTAACCAGGACCAGAGCGGTGATGGATGCGAGGGCCAAAAACCTTCTCGACCTGTCCATGAACGTCACCTCCGCTTTCCTGCTCTCTCGTCTGCAGGGACGCTTTCTTCGCGCCTCTCCGCGCGGCACGAATGGGGATCGAGGTGAGGGATCTCCGGATGATCCCCGGAGTCAGGGAAGGCTTCTGCCCTGTGGTCTGCCAACGCTTATGCCGAGTCAGTCTTGGTCGCGACCGGAAAGCCTGCCCCTTTTCCAGCCCCTCTAGCCCCTTTTGCGTCCTCCCTTTTGCCTCACCTCTTTTTGCATCCGTCACTTGTATGAAAAAACCCGACCGCCTGAGACGATCGGGCCGGTTTCACCACTAGCTCCCCGCAACCCAGGTGACCACGTCACGCGCTGCGGATCATCGCTTCCCTATCGTGAGCAAGTATTCTTTTGTCTTCTCTTGATCATTATACCAGAAAAAACCGTATTGCAAACCTCCTTCTGTATGATTGCGTTGTTACTATATTGTTACAAATCCGGCGTGCGTTGAGCGCTCCGCAAGGCGATGCGGGGCCTCGCCCTCGGTGAAGCGATATTCGGATCATCTCATCCAGGTGTGCGTTGAGCGCTCCGCAAGGCGATGCGGGACGGGACGGAAGGATCTTGCCGCCGCTCGCGGAACCCGCCGCTTCAGGTTCCCGCTCACCACTCAAGAGTCCTCCGTGACACCGGTCCACGGACAGCGGTGGGGGCTGAGGCCGGCGTGGTCCGCGTCAGGCCACCGTGTCTCCATGCAGCTGGGTATGGTGGCTTGCCCCTGTATCGCTGAGGCCGGTATGGTCCGCGTCAGGCCACTGTGTGACCGCGCTGGATAAGCTCCGCGCCGCGCGGAAAACTGGGCCCGCCGGGCCGGTATCATGCGAAGAGTCGGGCAGGCGCCTCTCTCTTCAGCGGGCAGGAGGGAAGTGATATGTCCCATGTCCGGGGCTGACCCCATACAGGAGGATGGGGCGTTTCGCCTCCTTCACCGGGACCACCTCGTCCCGGTAGATATTGTAAAGGCTCCCGGCCATGCCCATGTAGAACCAGAAGAGGGTGACCATGGGGATGGCGAAGAGCAGCCAAGCCCCGAAGAGGTTGGCCACCGCGTACCCCACCATGCCCAGCACGAGGGCCTCGGAGTAGAAATAGATGAAGGGGTCGTCGCGGGAGCCGTGCCGCGCCTTCAGCAGCAGCCCCCAGTAGAGGATGAAGAGGAGCAGGAAGGCGGAAAAGCCCACCAGGCCGTGGGAGACAAGGTAGGTCAGGAAGGCGTTCTCCACCGCCGCCCAGGTGTAGCGCAGGTTGTTCTCCACGATGCGCTGTCCCTCCATGCCCATGCCCACGCCGAAGACGGGGTGTTCCAGGAAGAAGTCCAGGGCCAGGCTGTACTGGTAGATGCGGGCCTGCGCCGCCTCCTTGGCGCTCAGGCTGACGAAACGCTTCTTGATGAACTCCGGGGGATTGAGCATCACGAAGACCAGGGCGATGATGAGGAGCACCGTGAGCGCCGTCAGGAACACGCGCCGGTCGAAGAACCCGAACAGCCCGTAGGCGAGGGCGATGCAGCCGGCCCCCGTCCAGGCGGCCCGGGAGCCGGTATAGAACAGGGCCACCACGTTCATCCCCAGGCCCAGAAGGAGCAGGCAGCGCTGCCACCACCGCCTGTAGAGCCAGAGGAGGCTTATGAAGAAGGGGAGGGCGAAGACGAGGTAACCCCCGAACACGTTCGGGTGCATGAAGGTGGAGTTGATGCGGTATGCCTGCGCGCTGCTCTCGCCCGCCACGTAGTTGACGCTCTCGGGAAAGCCCAGCTTTGCCAGGTACCGCTCCGCGAATTCCCTCGACCAGACCTCCCCCTTCACCTTCTGCACCAGCCCGAAGCCGGCCACCACGCTGCTGCAGACCAGCATGGTGACCAGGAGCACCTGCAACTGGCGGCGCGACCTCACCAGGTAGATCAACGTGAAGAAGATGTAGCAGAAGAAGACGGTGCGCACGAAGCGGAAGAGCCCCACGTACCACTTGGCGCCGTTGAGCAGGCCCACGAAACAGGCCAGGATGGAGGTCAGGACGTAGAGGGCCACGGCTATGGTGAGGGGGCTCCTGAAGACCTCCTCCACCTCCTGCCAGTCCTTCTCGATGACGGCGCGGAACATCCTCACCAGGATCGTGACCAGGACCATGGCCATGACGATCTCGTGCACGTTGAAGTGGATGCCCCGCGTCTCTCCCACCATGGCGATCTGGATGCCCAGGTTCCAACTGGGGCCGGCCTGGGGGAGCACGAGGTTGAACACGAAGGCGATCCATATCCCGACGAAGGGGTTGCGGTAGACGACGACGAAGAGCGCCAGCCCGCCCAGCACCCCGAAGACGATGAGCACCGGCAGGCGCGAGACCAGCGCCCCCGCCAGGAGACCCAGGAGGGACACCGCCATAAGGACCGCCGCCACCTTCACGTAGGCGGGAGAGGCGGCGATGCCGACACCCGGACTGCGCTCCCTTATCCGGACCACCTCCCCTCAAGGACGCCACGGTACAGCTCCATGATACTATGCGCCGCCCGCTCCCAGGTGAAGCGGCGCGCGCGCTCCCTCCCCCTCGCGGCCGCCTCCCGCGCCCAGGAACGGTCCGCGGTCAGCCTGCGCAGCCCCGCGGCGATCTCCCTCGGCTCCAGGGGATCCACCAGCAGGCCGGCGTCTCCCACCACCTCGGGGATGGAGGAGGCGCGCGAGGCCAGCACCGGCACCCCGCAGGCCATGGCCTCCAGGAGAGGCAGGCCGAAGCCCTCGTAGAGGGAGAGGCATAGAAAGGCGTCGGCGCCGGAATAGAGGGCCGGGAGGTCTTCCTCAGGGACGAACCCCGTGAGCACCACCCGCTCTTCGAGACCCAGCTCCTCGACGAGATCGTAGATATAGCCCTCGAAACCCAGGTGATCGCCGCACAGCGCCAGCCGGTGGTCGCCGCCGCCCGAGAGGAGGAAGCGCTTGAAGCCCAGGAGCATGTTGTGGAGGTTCTTCCTGGGATCGAACCCTCCCAGATAGAGGAAATATGGTCTCGAGAGCCCGTATCTGGTACATGTTTCCAGCACCTTCTTTTCCTCCGAGGGTCGGTACAGGGGAGAGACGCCCTCGTACACCACGGCGATACGCTCGCGCGGTATGCCCCAGATGCGCTCCACGTCCCGCCTCGTGTTCTCCGACACCGCCACCACCACCCGCGCCCGACGCGCCGCGTGCCTGTGGGCCAGCATCCACCTCCAGGAAGTGGGGCCCAGGTAAGGTCCCCGCAGCACCAGCAGAATGAGGTCGTGCACGGTGACCAGGCTGGGGGTGCGCAGGAACGGGGTCATGTCGTGGTCGATGGCGTGGAAGAGGTCCAGCCCCGCTCCGTCGATCTCTTTCGCCATGGCCAGGTAAGGCCCCAGCGGCCCGGCGAAGGCGTACCCGTCCAGGCGCATGGGGCGCCATTCCAGCCGCGCCGCCGCCTGTGGGGAGAGGAGGCCGGGTGGAAGCCGCTCGAGGGTGCCGAAGAGCACGAGCCTGTGCTCGGGTTCCGCCTGCGCCGCCAGGGCTTCCAGAAGGCGCGCCGTATAGCGCCCGATGCCGCGCGTGCGGTTGACGTTGCAGAGACCCCGGCCGTCAAGCCCTATCCTCACCGCGATACCTCCCGGAAGGCCTCGCGGTCTCCCTCAGTCAGCGGCACCCTCTCCGCACCCCCTTCCGCCTGCGCTCGGCTTGACCGCGCGCAGGAAGAGCAGCCTTCCTCGCCCGGATAGAAAGGGTATATTTTCCATACGCGTGAAGGCCTCCAGGTCGCCGCGGTAGAGAGCGGGCAGTTTGAGGTCCGGCAGCAGGGTGGCGGCTTGTATCTCCGTCAACCCGGCCTTTACCGCCATGCTCATCAGCTCCCGGGGGGCGTGAGTATGCCGCGGCCGGGCTACGGGCCTGGGATCCGAACCTCGGAAGAGGGCGTTGCGCGCCGCCAGTGCCAGCACGCCGCCCGGCTTGAGCACCCTCGCCAGCTCCGCCAGCACAGCCGCGGGGTCTTCCGCCCGGTCGAGCAGGAACTGGGAGGCAACGGCATCGAAGGTCCCGTCCGGGAAGGGCATGCGGCAGGGATCGCCGACCAGGCGCTCGCAGGCGCGCGCGCCGCCCGCCGCTCCGGGCGGCGTGGCCGGCCCTCCCCCGCACGGAGGCGCCGTGAGGGGAGACCTCCCCCTCGCTTCCGTCCCCTCCAGCGCGGCTCCGGGAGCCGGCTCTTCACCCTCCTCCGCATGTCCCTCTTCGCTGCGGGCAACGGAACGGAGGTCCGCGCCGGCGGGAATTCCCCGGGCCTCGTGCCCTCCCTCCTCCAGAACGTCCAGCCAGGTGACCTCGATGCCCTCCAATCCCGCGAGGAGGTTCGCCAGGGCTCCCTCTGCCTCACCCACCAGGAGCACCCTGCTCCCGCGCACGGGAGCGAGCATGCGCGCCATCCTTCCCGCGCGCAGTTGCGCTTCCCTTCCCCCCTCGCGCGGGCGTGCCGTGGCCATGAGGCTGGTACAAAAGAGATATCCCAGGGGTCGGGCGAAGAGCATCTTCATGGCCGCTTTCTCCCAGCGTTTGGGCTGGATGCCCACGAAGAAAGAGCGCGGGATCACCCGGGGGCGGAAACCGCCCGCGGAGAGCCCGCGGTGGAGGGAAAGGGGACTCTGCTCGTTCACGTGCATGACGTCGTCGTACTGGCCCCGCAGGTCCTCGGGCAGCTCGCGTCGGAGCAGCAGGCGCGCCGCCGCGCGCACCAGCGGGTATCCGAACCGGTAGAACCAGGTGTTGGGCCCGGTATGCACCACCAGCATACCCCAGGGCCGCAGCACGCGCGCGATCTCGCCCAGGGTGTGCTCTATCTCGTAGTCATGCAGGTGTTCGTAGACGTCGATCAGGAACACCACGTCGAAGGAGCCGTCGCGGAAATCCAGCCCCTTGGCGTCCGCGAGACGGAACTCTACCCGCTCGCGCTCCGCGGCGCTCATCGCCGCGCGTCGTTCCAATGAGAGCTCGATGGCGGCGGGCGCGTAATCGATGCCCACGGCGTGGGCGCCGCGCCGGGCCGCCTCGCAGGCCAGCTCCCCCCTACCACACCCCACGTCCAACACCCACCTGCCCTCGAGGTCCCCCGCGGCAGCCAGGGCCTCCCGGATGCGCTCGGGGAGCGCCTCGCAGCCGCTTTCCAGAAGATGGTATCCCTCGCAATCGCTGGTGAAGTACTCCCGCGTGTAGAGCTCGGGCGACACCGGTCGGGGCCTGGCCCTTCCCTCATCCCGCATGTCCATCACCGTCCACGCGTCCGGGCATCTCTTTCCGTCGCGGCGGGGCGAGGCCGCCTTCGCCGCCGGGTATCCTCCGCCGCAACCGTTTCATGACCACATCCGCCCGCCCCCGACTCCACTCACCCTAAAGGTACCTCTCAAACCACGCGAACATGAGCTCCCAGACCTCGAGGCGCCCGGCGGGGGCGTTGATGCAGTGCGCCTCCTCCGGATAGATCTTGAGCTCCGCCGTCTTTCCTTTTTCCAACATGGCCTGGTAGAGACGGCGGGCCTGGTCCACGGGGCAGAGGGGGTCCTTCTCGCCGTGGATGATGAGCACCGCCGCCTGGATGCCGTCGACGTAGTTGAGGGCGGAGCGTACCGCGTACTCCTGAGGGACCTGCTCCGGCGTGCCGCCCACCATGGGGAGGAGCTCGTTCTTCAAGGCCTCCGCCGCGGGGTCCGTGGACGAGGCGATGTTCCGGTACAGGTCCACGGCATCGTAGAAGCCAGCCTCGGCCACCACCGCCTTGATGCGAGGGTCGCGCGCGGCGGCGAGCACGGATACCGCGGCGCCGTGGCTCTGGCCGTACATGCCCACGCGCTCGCCTTCCACCAGCCCTTCCCTCTGGAGGTAATCCACCGCCGCGATGACGTCGTCCACCTCTCCCTTGGCCCCCTCATGGGAACCCTGCGACATGCCGCTGCCTCGGAAATCCGGGTTGAAGACCAGGTACCCGCGATCCCTGATCATCAGGGCGACCTCGCTGAAGTCGCCCGCAGTACCGAAACCGGCGTGGTTGACGATGACGGTGGGCCAGGGCCCTCTCCCCTCCGGCGGACGGAAGAGCAGGCCGGATACGGTGAGGCCCCCGCTGCTCGGGTAGAACACTCGCTCCGCCACCTTCTCCATAACCGCCATGGCCTCGTAGGCCTGGTCTATCAGGCGGTCGGCGCTTCTGAAGTCCCCCTGGTTGTATGCATCCAGCGCCTCCAGCCACTTGGCGCGCGCCTCGCGCACGTCGTATCCCTCGCCCGCCTTCCGGGAGATCTCGTTGGCGCAGGCCAGTCCACGCACCGTCACGCCCGCCTGGTCGATGATCCTGCCCAGCGTGCAACCACAGCCTCCGACGAGGATCCCCGCCGCCAGGATCACCGCCGTGATCGCCACTGCCTTGAGCGTATTCCTCAAACCCATGACCTTCTCCAAACCTGCTCTTGACCAACCGCCGCGGCTCGACCCGTCGCATGGAACGTCTCCCCGGCCCCGCCCGTTCGCGCCGGGCCGCGCCGCGGGCTCGTGCCTATACCGTAAGCCACTCGTTCAACTCCCGCAAACCCGACCGCGAGAGCGCCCTGCCTCCGAAGGCCAGTGCCAGATAGAGCATCGTCAGCACGGCGGCCGAGATGAAGGCGTATTGGGTGGCGGCGATGAAGGTGTCCTTCCCCGCCACCAGCACCCGGTGCAGGAGGAAGGCGGCGGCGTAGAGCGCTCCCAGGATAACCACCGGGGGCCCCGCGAAACCTGGGAGGTGGACACGGTGGTCCAGCGCGCGCGCGAGGCGCCGGGAGAGAAGCAGGAAGACCACCGCCTCGCTGAGGAGCACCGCAAGAGCCGCCCCCGTGTATCCCCAGAGGGAGATGGCCAAAGCGCCCACCGCCGCTTTGAAGGGGAGGCCGATTAGCACCACCGCGGTGACCGTCTTCTGGCGGTCGATGACCACAAAGAAGGGGAAGCTCACCGCGGTCATGAAAGTGAAGCACATGGCCCCCATGGTCATCCAGGTGGCGTGCCAGGCGGTGATGAACTCGTGCTTCTGCAGCACCAGCACCGGCCGCGCCAGCACCGGCACCACCACCGCCAGGGGCACCACCAGCATCCAGGCATAATAGATAAGGCGTTCCCATAATTTTCCAAGCCGTTCTGGATGCTTTCCCCCCACCTTGGACACCGCCGGGAGCACCGCCATGTTGAGCGCCAGGGTGAGGAAGACGAAGGCCTTGGCGAACATGCCCGCAGCGCTGTAGAGGCCCACCTCCGTGTCGCCTCGCAGCCAGGAGAGGATGGGGATGTCTATCCCCGCGTAAACCGTGACCCCCGCCGCCACCACAGCCAGAGGCCAGGCGCTGGTCAGGAGGTACCTCCACAGGGGCCTGTCCATGGTGAAGGGGCCGAGCCTGAAGACGGAGGAGGGATCCTCCTCCGGAGGGGAGACCGGCCCTCCACCCCCTTCCTCACCCTTCTCCTCCAGCGCCTGCGCGCCCTCCCCCTCCGCCAGTTCTGCATAGGAACAGTCGGCCAGCAGGGCCTCCCCGGCCGCCTCTCCCGAGACCTCGGGCACGTGGGTCACCGCTTCCGCCACCGCCATCTCGTCGATACCGGCCCTCTCTCTGCCCTTGCCCCGCAGCACCCGGCGGTAGGCTATGTAGAGGTGAAATATGGAATAGAGGATGGTGATGATGTAGATCAACACCAGGTATACCAGCACGCCCGGCAGTCCCGCCACCACCACGTAAACGGACATCCCCACCTTCATCATCCCCATGATCAGGTAGACCAGGGCCACCGTCCCCAGGCGCTCCAGGGCGATGAAGTTCTCGCACAGGGAGTTGGAGAAGGGCTGCTCGATGAGGAGGCAGAAGGCGACGGTGAAGACCACCCAGAACTTCTCCCCCGCCAGCTCTCCCCCGCCCTGCAGGGCCAGGCTTGCCACGTTGGTCACCATGAGCAGGGCGAAAGCCGCCATACCCAGCAGGAAGCGGAGGGAAGCCACGTTGGAGAAATAACGCGGCAGCCTGGAATCGTCCTGCGAGGCGTCGCGGATGGAGATGTTGCCGAGACCGAAATCCGGTATCACCTGGAAGATTGTGTAAAGAGAGAACGCGTAGGTGTAGATGCCCGCCTTCTCCGGCCCCAGATTGCGGTTGATGATGATGGCGAGTATGAAGGTCAGCCCGGAGGTGACCACCCTGGCGCCCACCAGCGCGGCGGTGTTCCTGGAAAGGCGGCCCACTCGCTCCACTTTCGCCTCCCTGGTCAGGTCGAGCCGCGAGGGACAACTGCCCGCGCGGCCTGCCCGGGAGCGGAAAGCGGACCGTACGGCTCCTCTACTCCCAGTCCACGCCCTCTTCGCCCTCGCCGGAGCTCCTCGCTCCCCTGTTCCGCCCTCTCCGCGCGAGCTTCCCGGCGCCCGCCCCTGGCGCCAGGCGGAAACGCTTCTTCTCGGGAAGCCTGAACTCCTCGGGCGGCGCGGCGCTCTTCACATCCCCGCCCTCGGAGCCCGCCCTATCCGCGGCGGGCGCCACCAACTCCGGAGCCGCGGGGACGTTCTCCGCCGCGGCCGCGGCGCCAGCGGCCTGCTCCCCGGCGGCCTCGACCCCTTCTCCGGTGGGCTTGCCGGCGAGCCTGGCGCCCGCCTCCGCCAGCATACGCCGCAGGTGGTCCTGGGCCTCCGCCTCCCCCATGCTCTCGAACTCCCCCTCACGGCGCATCATCCTGATGATGGTCTCGGTTATCTCCCGTACGTTCTCCTCGCCGATGGCATAACGGTGCAGGAACGCATGGTAGTAGGCGGTTATGGCCGCCGTGGCCGATTCCCTCACGTCCTGCTTATCGGAGGTGAGCCCCCTCAACCAGGTCTTGGGGATGGGCTCCCCCCTCTCCCCCTTGCGGCGGAACTCCTCCATCACCCTCTCCCTGGCGCGCGCTTCCTCGCCGCCCGCCGCCGGGATGGTCCTCTCCGGCGCGGGGCGTAAAGCTTCCTTCCCTTCCGACGCCGCCCTGTCCCGCGCGACCGGCCTCCACGTCCGCCGGGCGGCGGGGGGCGTTTCCTCCCCGCCGCTCTCCGCTGCCGTTCTTTCCGGCGTACCGTATGACACCGTACCGGCAGCCGTGCCCCCGGCATGCGCCGCAGCGGCCCCTTTCGCCGAGGGCGCGGTAGGCTCCGGGGCCGGCTCCGGCGCGGGAGCGACCGCCACCCTCCCGCGCCGCGCCTCTTTTTTCGGCGTCGGCGGCGCCTCGGGAGCCGCCTTCACCCCGGACGCATGCATCTCCACCGCCGCGGACATCTCCCTTCGGGGAGTACGGGGCGGGGCGGGGCGCGCCGACGGAGGCGCTGCCGCGGTCGCCGCCTTCCCGGCCTTTCCCGACTTCCGCGCCGCTTCCGCTCCGCTCTCCTTCTCCGTCCCCGCCCCGGCGCGCCCGCGCTCCTTTACCTTGACGTTCACGAGCGCCACCCCCATGGGTTCGATGCCCACGCGCTCGACGTTGCGCAGGGCCTCCTCCGCCGCCTTGCGCGTGCAGCGCTCCGCGTCGATCACCGCCAGGAAGTTCCCTGCCGCCGAGGAGAGCACTGCGGCGTCGACGGACCCCTGCAGTGAGGGCGCGCATACCACAACCTGGTCGAAGACCTCTTCCTGCTCGCGCAGTTCCTCGGTGAAGGCCGGGCTGGACAGGAGGTCGGTGGACCTCTCGGTCCGCGCCCCCGCGGGGAGGAAGAAGAGATTGGCGATGCCGGTCTCCACCATCTTCGTGCGCGGGTCCTCGCCCTTCTCCAGCGCCTCGTGGAGGCCGGCGCGCCCCTCCGCGCCCAGCAGCCGCGAGAGAGCGCGCTCCCTCAGGTCGGCGTCGACGAGCAGCGTCTTACGGCCGGTGTTGGCGATACTCGCGGCCAGGTTGGCGGCCACGGCGGGGGCGGCCGGGAAGGGCACGGCCGGCGCCACCACCAGGGAGGCATGGTCCTCGCGGTGGGAGAGCATCACCCCGGAACGAAGCTCCGCGTATGCCTCCCAGGTGAGCGAGCCCTCGCCGAAGTCGGGCAGCAGATCCCCCGGTCCGGCTCCCTTGACCTTGGGCAGCACGCCCAACACCGGCAAGCCCAGGGATTCCTCCGCCTCGCGCGTGGAGCGGAAATGGGGGTCGAAATACTCGATGAGCACCACCAGGACCAAGCCCAGCACCAGGCCCACGAAGACCCCGAGTCCCAGGTAGGCCATGGGCTTGGGCTGGGTGGGCTTCTGCGGGACCACGGCGCGATTGGTCAGGACGATGTTCCCGTTGAGCAGAAGGTTCTTGAAGCTCTCGTCGTAATATTCGTTGGCCTCGCTCTTCAGGGTCATGAGCTCCATGGTCTCGCCCCAGGTATTGGCGATGTCCGTCACCCGGGTGGGGCTCCTGTCGGTGAAGGTGATCTTCACCGAGGTGGAGTTGGCCTCGGGCATCGCCCCGACCTTCTTCACCAGCTCCTCGGGGCTCAGGTCTATCCCCTGGTTGGCAAGCCTCCGGCTGACCCTCTCCGCCACCTGGACGCTCTCCGCAAAATTGGAGATGGACGGGGTCAGCGCCACGTAAGCCCCCTGGGTCATGGCGTCGGGAAGCCCGGTGGTGCGGTTGATGGGAGCGGTCGCCGAGATGGCGATCTCCACCTTGTACACGGGGCTCTGTACCTGGGCCACAATGGCCGCCGCCAGCGCGGAGACCAGCAGGAGGGCGATGACCATCCACAGTCGCTTGATAATGGCCGGCCCGATATCCTGTAAGCGCATGTTTCAACCTTTCCTCGACCCTCGCGGAATGCCCTTCCGCCCCTCGCCTGCGCAAGCGCCGAAGCCGGGGCACCCCTTCAGCCAGCAGGCTCCATTATAGCAGTTATATCGGTGACTCCCCGGCGGAGGTAAAGCCGGCTCTCCCGTCCGGCGCGTGCGGGGATGTGCGTCCGACGAAGGACCCGCGGGGCCTTTCCCGCGGCCCCATGAAAAAGGCCGGACGAGGGGGGCGTTCCCGAGCCGGCGCGGCCTCGTGCCCCCGACGCCGCTCCCCGCTCCGGAGCGAGGGGAACCCCCATGTCAAGCTGGCGGAGTTCCCGATTCAGCCGCCCCCGCACCTCTAACGAGAGGGTCAAGCGGCTGTGGTATCCGGCCTACGTGACCCTATGCCTCGTCCTGGTGCTCTTTTTCACCCTTCCCGCCGTGGTCCTCACCAACGGCGACCAGTTGCAGAACGAATGGAAGCCCCTGGCGGAAAGGGTGGTGGAGGTGAGCGAGGAGATGGGGAGCGGAAAACCCTACCTGGCCAGCCCCTATTACTTCGCCCCGGCCGAGATCGCCTACTACGCCAAGGACGCCCTGGCGGGATACACGGTGGCCTTTCTGGTATACGAGCACAGCGTCCTGGGTTCCGGGGGGAGCAAGTACGCTCCCTGGATCCCCGTCGACAGCGTGGTAGGAGAGGATCTGGTCTTCGTGGACTGCGAGACCAATCCCGACAACTTCGACACCCCCATCGCCTACTGGGAGCGCAAGCTGCCCGCCTATTTCGAGCACGTCGACCCGCCGGAGACGTTCTCCTACACCAAACGGGGAAAGGACGTGCGCGATTTCTACATCTTCAAGTGTTACGGCTTCAAGGGCTCCGACGGGGAGATGGACCGCAGGGGAGAGGTGCGTGACTTCGTGGACGGGAAGATATCCCGGGCGCCGGGCGCCGGTCGGAGCCTCTCCCGCCTGCCCTGAGGGAGGAGTAGCGAAGGCCGCCGCCGGGAGGAAGGGAAACCGCCTCCCTTTCGCATCCGGTCGGCGTGTAACCTTGGACCCCGCCGGGACATGCAAGTATCGGGGGGAGGGATATCCCTGACGGGATGCCCGCTCGGTCGCCTGAGCCCGCCCTTCTCGGAGCTCCGCCGGGGTCATGCCCGAGACGATGGAACGGGCACTCGTCTTCGCCGTGCGCCCCGCGCCCGGACCCGGGACCCTCAACCCGCGGCCCTGCCGGCCGATTAAAGCATTATAGTGGTGTACGGCGGCGCGAGCGGCCGGCGCGATCTTCCGGAAAGGAGTGGTGGAGGATGGATAGCGAGCATATCCTCAAGCTCGTCAAGGGGTATTCCTTCCTGGCGCGAAACGTCCTGGCGGGGAAGGTCACCAATGCCGTTCTCGACCTCCTCGCCTTCCTCGACTACCGCCTGCTCATGATCCTCTCCATGTGGCACCCCGACCAGGCCACGCGCCTGAAGCTGCTGCGCAAGCGCGGGGTCAACATATCCGAGAAGGCCTGGGTGGACCTGGGGGTGTGGATAGAGATGACCACCCCCCAGTCGGTGGTCATCAAGGATTACGCCAAGCTGGCCTACGGGGTGGTGGTCTATGCCCACGACGCGGCGGTGAACTCCGTGGCCGACCTGCCCATGCGCGTGCAGACCACCACCATCGGCTACAACTCCGCCATCGGGGCCCGCTCCATCATCATGCCCGGGGTGACCATCGGGGAGCACTGCGGGGTGGTGCCGGGATCGGTGGTGACCAAGGACGTCCCCGACCACACGGTGGTGGGCGGGGTGCCTGCGGAGAAGCTCTTCACCTCCGAGGAGCTCGGCCTGGCCTGGCAGGCCGACGTCCTGGCCCGTCCCCACCTCTACTACGACCACCCCAATCCGGGACGAGCGCCCTCCACCCCCTTCGACCACCTTCTGAACTGGCGTGAGAGCGGGGTCAAGATACACGATTACACCGAGCTGCGCACCGGGACCCCCTTCGACTACATACTAGACGCCAAGCAGGCCAGGAAGAAGCGGAGCTGAGGGGAGAAGACGGAAGGAGGGACTGGCGCGAGAGCGGGGTCAAGATACACGATCACACCGAGCTGCGCACCGGGACCCCCTTCGACTACATACTAGACGCCAAGCAGGCCAGGAAGAAGCGGAGCTGAGGGGAGAAGACGGAAGGAAGGGCCTTGTACGACGAGGGTTATTACCTTTATCGGGAATCCACCAGGGATTTCAGGCTGGAGGCGGAGCTGCTCTACCGCTTACTCGCTCCCCGGCCCGGCTGCCGCATCCTGGAGGTGGGTTGCGGAGGCGGCGCGCTGCTCGCCTTCCTGGAATCAAGAGGCTACGAGGCGGTGGGGGTGGACATCTCTGAGGAGGCGGTCAGGCTGGCGGCGCGTGCGGCGCCTCACTGCACCGTGGTAAGGGCCGACGCCTGCGACCTCCCCTTCGGGGACGCCTCCTTTGACCGCCTGGTGAGCCACCACCTGGTGGAACACCTGCCCGACCTGCCCGCCGCGCTGGCGGAATGGCGGCGGGTCCTGGCGACGGGGGGGCGCCTGGCGCTGTGCACCCCGAACCGGCTCTACCCCAGCCCGCATATCTTCGAGGACCCGGGCCACGTGCACATATTCGAGCGCCGCGAGCTGGAGGAGGAGCTTTCCGGGACGGGTTTCAGGGTGGAGGGATCGATGACCGTCTTCCCCCACCTGTGGCGGGACCGCATCAGCGTGGCCGTGGGGGTACCCCTGTATCGCCTCTTCGCGCCCCTGCCGTTTTTTCGCGACCGGGGGCGGAGCATACTGGTGGCGGCCACGGCGTCCTGAGCGGGCGGCCAGGGCGCACCGGGCGCGGCGGACCGAGCGGCCTGACCGGGAAGGCCCGCGTTCAAGGAGCGCCTTGACGCGGAGTACCGGCCCGCGGGTAAAACGGGGACGGAGACGATCGAGGAGCGCTCGCCAGAGAGACGTCGCGCGCCGCGCGGACCGGGCGAACGAGGCGGATAGAAGGAGACCGGGGTGGCCGGATTCAAGGTCCTGATAGTAAACCACGCGGTGGAGATGGGAGGCGCGGAGAGGGTGCTGCTGCGTTTCCTCGACACTCTGGACCGCGGCCTCTTCGAGCCCGCCCTCGCCTGCCCCCACCGCGGCCCCCTGGTGGAGGCGGCGGAAGAGCGTGGGCTCAAGGTACACCTGGGATACCCCGTCCCCCGCCTCCTGGAGATACGCAGGAAATCACTGGGAGGGAGCCCTCTCTCCCGGCTGGCATATCCTTACGATATGGCGCGCACGGTGACCGCGCTGGCCCGCCTCGTACGCGACGAGGGCTACGACCTCGTCCTCACCAACAGCGCCAAGGCGGACATCTATGGCAGCCTGGCGGGCCGCCTGGCGGCAAGGCCGGTGGTATGGCGCCTCCACGACATCGTGGACTACGACGCCTTCAGCGTCCTCAACGTCCTGCTCTTCACGACCTTCGCAGGCCTTTTCGCCGCCAGGGTGCTGGCGGTCTCGGGGGCGGCGCGCGACGCCCTCACGGCGCGCGGGGTGCGCGCGAGCAAGGTGGCGGTGGTCCATAACGGCATCGACGTCAGGAGGCTGGCTTCCTCGTACCGGCGCTCGCTCTCCCGTGAGAAGCTGGCGGAGGAGTTCGGCATCGCTCCGGAAGCGCCGCTGGCCGGGCTGGTGGGAAGACTGGTGGACTGGAAGGGGCCCGACCGCTTCATCGCCGCGGCGGCCGGGGTGGCGCGCGAACTCCCGGCGGCTCGTTTCCTGCTGGTGGGAGACGCCATCTTCGGGGAGGCCTCCTACGTGGACGAGCTGAGGGCGCAGACGCGGCGCCTGGGGCTGGAGGAGCGGGTGGTCTTCACCGGTTTCCGCGAGGACGCGCTGGAGATCACGGCGGGCCTGGACGTCTTGGTGCACGCCTCCCTCCTCCCCGATCCCCTGCCCACGGTGCTCATCGAGGCCATGGCCATGGGGGTGCCGGTGGTGGCGGCCGATGCCGGGGGGGTGCGCGAGATAGTGGAGGACGGGGTGACCGGCAGGCTGGTGCCTCCGGGCGAGGTGGAGGACATGGCGCGGGCCATGATCGCCTTGCTCTCCGACTCCGGGACGGCAACGGCCATGGGAGAGCGGGGCCGCGAGCGCGCCCTGCGCCTTTTCGAGATCGAGCGCCAGTGCCGCCTTTTCGAGGAGGAGCTGCTGTCGGTGCTGCGGGAGCGGGGAAGGAGGGGTTGAGCGGAGATGAGGGTGGGGGTCGAGGGGCGGACGCTGCAGGGCGAGAGGTACGGGGTGGCCCGCTACCTCGTGAACCTGTTGCGCCACCTGGTGGAGCTGGAAGAGGACGACGAGTACCTGGTCTATCTCTCACGCCCCACGCGGCCGCTGGGATTCGAGTCCGCTCGCCTGAAGATGAAGGTGCTGGGGCGTGCCCCCGGGCTTACCTGGCGGCACCTGCGCCTGCCCCTGGCCATGCACCGGGACGGGGTGGACCTGCACTTCTCGCCCTCCTACTTCCTCCCCCTCCTCAAGGTGTGCCCCTCGGTGGTGGTGGTTCACGACATAACCTTCAAGGTGCACCCCGAGTGGTTCGCGGCCGACAAGCGCTTCCGCTTCGACGACCTCTTCTGGCGCGAGGTGAGGCGGGCGGAGCGCATCGTCACCGTGAGCGAGCATTCCAGGGGCGACATCGTGCGCCTCCTGGAGGTGGAGCCCTCGCGGGTGACGGTCATCCCCGAGGCCGCCGACCCCTTCTTCCGCCCCGTGCGCGACGAGGCGCTTTTGGAGGAGGTCCGCTCCAGGTACGGGCTCGGGCGGGAGTTCCTCTTCACCGCCGGCGCCATCCACACCAGGAGGAACCTGGAGCGGCTCATCGAGGCGGTCTCGCTGGCCTCGCGGGAGCTGGGGCGGGAGCTGGAGCTGCTCATCCTGGGCATGCCCGCGCCCTTCACCCCACCCGTGGACATCTGGGGCACCGCGCGCCGTTGCGGCATGGAGGGCAGGCTCAAACACCTGGAATACGTCTCCGACGAGGACCTGCTCCTGCTCTACAACGCATGCGGGGCTTTCGTCTATCCTTCCCTTTACGAAGGCTTCGGGCTTCCGGTGATCGAGGCCATGGCCTGCGGCGCACCCGTGGCCTGCTCGAAGGTCACCTCCCTGCCGGAGGTGGCGGGCGAGGCGGCCCTCTATTTCGATCCCGAGAACGTGGAGGACATGGCCCGGGCCGTCTCCCGTCTGGCGGGCGACGCCGCCCTGCGCGAGGACCTATCCCGGGCGGGGATGAGCCGGGCGGCCTCCTTCTCGTGGCGGCGAGCGGCGGAGGAGACGCGAAGGGTGTTCGCGGAGGTGCTGGGATGACTGAAGAGCCGGGCGCGGCCGTCAGCCTCGCGGAGAGCCCGCTGCCAGGGCCAGGCACGGCCCCGCGGCGAGGGGCGCGGGCGGCGTGGGAGCATGAGGCGGGGGAGGAGGGGCCGGCCTCGCTTTCCCTGCGTCTGCGCGGCGACGGGGATATCCCGTTTATCCGTCACCCCTCAGTTGACGATAATGCTGGTGTGGACGGGGCGACCCGGCTTGGGACGGCGGTCATGAGAGAAGAAAGGCGATGCGCATGACGGGAGGAGACGGAAACGCGGCTTACCGGCCTCGGGTGAGCGCGGTAATCCCCAACTGGCACCGCAAGAACGACCTGCGGGAGGCGCTGCTGGCCATCAAGGCGCAGACCTATCCCGTGGAGGAGATCATCGTGGTTGACAACAATTCCCAGGACGGCACGCGGGAGATGATCGAGGAGGAGTTCCCGGAGGTGATGTTCATCCAGTCCCCGCACAACATCGTCATCCAAGCCCTGAACATCGGGGCCAAGACCGCATCCGGAGACATCATCCTCCACCAGGACAACGACGGAGTGCTCGCCCCCGACGCCGTGGAGCGCATGGTCAGGGTCTTCGCGTCCGACCCCGCCATCGCGGTGGTGCACTCCAAGAATCTCTACTACGACACCGGCGAGGTCTTCGACCCCATGCGCTGGTTCACCCCCGAGGAGCACGCCTCGGAGGGGGTGTTCGACGTGCCCAGCTTCCACGGCAACGGGGCCATGATACGCCGCGACGTGCTGGAGGAGATCGGTTACATCGAGCCGGAGATCCAGCTCTACCAGTTCGAGCGCAACATCTCCGCCAAGGCCATCGACCGCGGCTACCGCATCGTCTACCACCCCGGGTCAGTGATCCGCCATAAGATATCGCGCGAAGTGCGCAACCCGGGACATCGCCTCTACATCACCATGACCGGAGGATGGTGGTACCTGGCGCGCTTCTATCCCGTGGGGAAAGCCCTGGAAAAATCCCTCTATTACCTGGTGTTCTTCGTGCTATACTCCATCAAGCACCGCACGTGGCGGGATTTCTTCCGCGGCATCTTCGATACCCTGTTGGGACTTCCGCAGGTGCTGCGCGGGAGAAAGGTGGTGTCGCGCGAGACGGTACGTAAGCTGGAGAGCAAGCCCTACGAGACCTCCATGATCCTCTACGGGTCCCGGGACACGGTGCGCAAGTGGCTGGCCTCCAGACGCAGTGGAAAGAAAACCAGATAATGCCATGATATAAGAAAGGCACGGCTGGCCCGCAGGGGGCGGGCGAAAGGCCGGGGAAAGAGCGGACGAGGAGGTGTAGGGATTGAGTGAAGGCGCCGCGATGCATCTACTCGAGGACCTCCGGCTGGCGGTCAAGCGCAAGGGGATCGGAGGCCTGTTCCGGGACATCTTCCTGCATCCCGGCAACCAGGCCATCGCCCTCTACCGCATCTACCGCATGCTCTACCTCAAAGGCCATATCAACCTGGCCTTTCTCGGGTATCGCCTGAATTACTTCCTCTGCGGGGTGGAGATCCATCCCGACGCCGACATAGGCCCAGACTTCCACCTCGACCACCCCGTGGCCACCCTCATCGGGAGGCAGACCCGTATCGGCAGGGGGGTGCGCATCTATTCCCACGTGGCGGTGGGGGCGGTGGGACTGCCGGAGAACAAGCCCTTCATGGACATAAGGGATTACGTTCAGATATATCACGGGGCCATGGTGGGAGGGAGCGCCACCATCGGGGAGTATGCCCAGATCGGCCTCAACGCCGTGGTCTGGGACATGGACGTGCCGCCCTACTCGGTGGTGGTGGGCAACCCGGCGCGCGTCATCCGCGTGGAGGGCAAGCGGGTAAACCCCGACGATTACAAGGGCTACAAGTACGACCCCTCACATTTCCACGGACCGCCTCCCGAACACGACCCCGACAGGGAGCCGGAGCGCACCGAATCCTGGATCGATCCCGCATCCTTCCTCAAGAAATAGGAGGGACCCCTTCTCTGACCGGGTCCTCTCGGTTCAGCCGCGGCCTCCGTGCCAGCGGTGCCTTCCCGCGCCCGCCCGCCCCGCCGGGCCGCGCGTCCCGGCGCTCCCGCCCCGGGAACGCGGTGTTTTCGCGGCGCCCGCGGAGATCCGGCCCGCCAGCCTCAACAGGGCCCGCGAGAGCACGGGCAGGAGCGCCACCGCGGCCGCCGCCTTCTCCCTCGGGGTGAGGGAGAGGGCCTTCGGCCTCACGGCCAACCGCGATCCCCGCGGGGCGGACGCAGCCGGCTCCCCTCCGCGCTCCCGGGTCGCGGGCAGGACCTCGTACTCGTAGACGGCGCCCTGTGGGCACTCGTCGCCGCATGCGCCGCAGGAGGTGCATGAACCTTCGTCTATCACCGCTGCCCGGCCCCGGATGGATATGGCCCCGGCGGGACAGCGCTCGATGCAGAGGCCGCAGCCCGTGCAGGCGTCCTCGTCCACCGCGTACATCGCAGCCGCACTCTCTCCCGCCGCCGGCGCTCAGTGGTCGCAGACGTTGTCGCCCAGCTCCAGGGTGCCCGACAGGTAGTCCCTGACCAGCCGCAGCGGCTCGGCCTGCGGCGCCCCGCAGAGCACCCTGACCCCGCTCTCGGCGAAGATCTGCTGCGCCCTAGCGCCCATGCCCCCGGCGATGACCGTCTTCACGCCCTTCTCCGCCAGCCAGCGCGGCAGCAGGCCGGGCTCGTGGGGCGGCGCCTCGCATACCTCCCTCACCGCGGGCTCGCCGTTTTCCCCCACTTCCACCAGCGTGAACCGCTCGCAATGCCCGAAGTGAGCGCAGAGCAGCCCGTTCTCCGTCGGTATGGCAAATATATCCATCTCTCCCTCCTTGCCTTCCGCCTTATCCTCGCCACGCGCATCCGCCCGCCCGACCACCGCGGACTCGACCCCGCCGCCCTCCGCCTCCGCGGCGGAGGTCAGGGCGACCACCCTGTCCACCATCTCGTCGAGCGCGCCCGCCACTCCCTCCAGGTCGCGGTAGAAACCCTTCTTCGCGCCCCCGCGGTCCGCCCAGGCCGCGAACTCGCCGTCCAGGGGGAGCGAAGCCAGCAGCTCCACGCCCATCCTCTCGGCCATGCCCTTCGCCCCGTCCCGCCCGAAGACGTCGATGCGCCCGCCGCAGTGGGGGCAGACCAGGCCGCTCATGTTCTCCACCACGCCGAGCATGCGCATGCCGATGCGCCGGCAGAAGGCGATGGACTTGCGCACGTCGGCCATGGCCAGCTCCTGCGGGGTGGTGACGATGAGCCCGAAGGCGTCGGGTATGAGCTGGGCCACGCTCAGGGGCTCGTCGCCCGTCCCGGGGGGCGAGTCTATGACCAGGTAATCGAGGTCCCCCCAGTGGATGTCCTCCATGAACTGGCGGATGGCGGTCATCTTCAGGGGCCCCCTCCAGATCACGGCGCCGTCCCGGTCCTCCAAAAAGAGGCCGATGGAGATGACCTTGAGGTTGAAGGCGATCTCGGCGGGGAAGATGCCCGTCTCGTCGCCCATGACCCGCTGGCCCTCGATGCCGAAGATCACCGGTATGCTGGGACCGTGGAAATCCACGTCCATGACCCCCACCCGGAAACCCCGCTCCGCCAGACCCAGGGCCAGGGCGGCGGCGATGGAGCTCTTGCCCACCCCGCCTTTGCCGCTTAGCACCATGATCTTTTTCTTCACGCCGGCGAAGTTGGGGTGCTGCCCGGGCATCACCTTCTCTCCGCAATCGCCTTTACATGTCGCCACTGTCCTTCACTGCTCCTTTCCTGAATCTCCGGCCGGATCAGGCAGGCGCAGGACCTCGCATGCCTTTCCGGCCGTCGCTCAACGCTCCGCCCCCGCCTCCGTCTTCTCCGCGGCGGGACCCTCGCGGCGCGGCGGATGCACCCGGCCGGGGTCGTCCACGAGGCGGCCCTTCAGGTATGCCTCCACCGCCGCCTCCACCTCCTCCTCGGGCGTGGTCACGGGCAGCACGTCCCGCCTCAGCAGCCCCACGTACGCGTTCTCTCCCATCCCCCGGCAAATGACCACGCGCACATCCGGAAGCAGGCGCTCCATGAGCTCCCAGCATCCCGCCTGGGTATCGTCCTCCTCCCGTGAGCATCCTTCGCGGTTCGCCCTCATCTCCCAGTCGAGCACCCTCCCCTTCGCCACCGTGTACACGGCGAAAAGGGGGGCGGAGCCGAAATGGCCGGCTATCCTCTTTCCGTCCGTGGTGGCCACGGCCACCTTGTGCTCGCGATCGACGATCATCGCCCGACGCTTCCTCTCCTTCTCCGCCCGCGCCGTCCCGGGTCCCGCCCCGGCCCGGCGCCGAGGCCCGCCGTAAGCGGCGCGGGATGGAAATGCGGCCTTCTCGGCCGCTTCCTCCCCGGCGCCTCGACCTCGCATCGGGGTCTTGCTCGCGGGCGGATCCGTGCCTTCTCGCTCACGGTTAGATTATATAGCATTATTGGCATATGTCCAGTATCTTTTCGCGCCGGGCGGCCTGACTCACGCTTCCCCCGTCAAATAGTGCTTTACATATGCCCGTAATCATATTATCATCGGTTATGGGCATATGCCTTATTAGGTCCGCGAGCGGGATGCGCGGAGACATGGAGGTGAGGATATTGGCCGGATTCGGAAGAGGACGCGGAGGCGGCAGGCCCGCAGGCGGGCGCGGCCTCGGGGGCACCAAGGTCTGCCGCTGTCCGAGATGCGGCTACACCGAGCCGCACACGCGGGGCATACCCTGCTTCACCAGGAGCTGCCCCAAGTGCGGCGCCCGCATGGCGGGAGCCAATTGCTGAGAGACGGTTCATACGGCGCCCCCCCGGGGCGCGGAAAGAGAAAAGGAGGGAACGGACATGGGATACGGACACCGGAACATGTATTACCTCACCGGGCAGCCGGGCTGGATGAGGCTCGGCTACAGCCCCGGCTGGGCCGGGAGGAGCCGCAGCGGCCTGGGGCCCTGCGCGGAGTACATCCTCACCGGCAGGTGGCCGGCCCCGGCGGCGCCCTTCGCGCCCCCGACGGCCCAGGCCGGGTTCGCGGGCGAGCTGGAGCTGCTCAAAGCCCAGGCGGAGAGGATGGAGCAGACCCTGGCACAGATCCGCGAGCGCATCGACAAGCTGGAGAAGGAAGGGGCCTGAGATGAAGGCCGCCATATCCAGCGCCGGGCCCGGCCTCGACAGCGGGGTGGATCCCCGCTTCGGGCGCTGCGCCTACCTCATCCTCTACGACCTGGACAGCGGGGAATGGGAGGCCGTGCCCAACGCCAACCGGGACGCGGGCGGAGGGGCCGGCATCCGCACCGCCCAGCTCGTGATCGACCGGGGGGCCGGCGCGGTGGTCACCGGCAACATCGGCCCCAACGCCATGCAGGTCCTTTCCGGCCAGGTCAAGGTGCATACCGGCTTCCAGGGCACCGTCAGCGAGGCCGTGCAGGCCTTGAAGGAAGGCAGGCTGTCCGAGACCGCCTCCGCCACCGTGAGGGACCATGCCGGCATGGCCGGCGGCCCCGCGGCGGGCGGCGGTCCCGCGACCGGCCCGGGACCCGCGGCTCCGGGCGGCATGGGCATGGGCGGGATGCCCGGCCCGGGCGGCGGCCACGGAGGCACCTGGCGCGGGGGGAGAGGCCGCGGCGGCTGCGGCAGGGGTGGCGGCAGGGGAGCGGGCCGTTGGTGATCACCGTCGCCGCCGGCAAGGGCGGCACCGGCAAGACGCTGGTGGCGGTGAACCTGGCCCTTTCTCTGCAGCGGTCCGGGATCGAGACCACCCTGGTGGACGCGGACGTCGAGGAGCCCAACGACCACCTCTTCGTCAAGCCGGCCATATCCGGCCGCAGGGAGGTCACCGTGGCCATACCCCGCGTCGACGAGGGCCTCTGCGACCGCTGCGGCGAATGCTCGTCCTTCTGCGCCTACGGGGCCTTGGCCACCACCCCGGACCGCGTGATCGTCTTCGACGACCTCTGCCACGGCTGCGGAGGGTGCGCCCTCATCTGCCCGGCGGGGGCGATAAGTGAGGTGGAGCGGGTCATCGGGACGGTGGAGGAAGGCCGCACCGGCGAGGGCATGGGCTTCATGCAGGGCCTGCTGGAGATCGGCGAGCCCAAGGCCACCCCCATCATCTCCTCCATGAAGGAAGGCCTCGACCCCCACAGGGTGAACGTGGTGGACTGCGGGCCCGGCACGGGCTGCGCGGTCATGGGCACCGTGCACGGGTCCGACGTCTGCGTCATGGTCACCGAGCCCACCCCCTTCGGGCTGCACGACCTGGACATGGCGGTGAGGATGGCCGCGGCCCTGGGGGTCCCGTCGCTGGTGGTGGTGAACAAGGACATCCCCGGGGAGACGGAGGTGAGGCGCTTCTGCGCCGAGCGCGGCCTGGAGATCGCTCTCTCCATACCCTTCTCCCTGGAGATCGCGCGCCTGACCTCCAGCGGCGTCAACCTCGCGGACTCGGGTGAGGAATGGCGCCGCCTCTTCCTCTCCCTCTACGAGCGCACGGCGTCCCTGGCGCGCAGCGGGGGTGACTGAGATGAGGCCCCTCTACACATGCAGAGGGAACACCGCCGATCCCCGACATCTCAGAGGGGAACGGGGAGCGCCATGGGTGGGATATGACCTGAGCGGCACATCGACCGTCGACGGACCTTTTTTGAACGGCGCGGAGCGGAGGTAACGGGGATGAAACAGCTGATCGTACTGAGCGGCAAGGGAGGGACGGGCAAGACCACGGTCACCGCCTCCCTGGCGCAGCTCCTCCAACCGGTGGTGCTCGCGGACTGCGACGTCGAGGCGCCCAACCTCCACCTCCTGCTCTCGCCGCGGGTGGAGAGGTCTTTCCGGCTGAGCGTCTCGCGCAAGGCGAGCATCGACCCCCGGGCCTGCGACGGCTGCGGCGCCTGCGCGGAGAGCTGCCGCTACGGGGCCATAGCCGGCTCCGAGACCCCTTCCGTGGATGCCTTCCGCTGCGAGGGATGCGGCGTCTGCGCGCGGGTCTGCCCCCGGGAAGCCGTCTTCTTCCTCGAGCCCGAGGGAGCGGAGGTATACGTCGGCTCCACCCCCTACGGCCCCATGGTAGGGGCGGAGCTGGCGGTGGGCGAGGAGGCCTCGGGCAAGGTTGTGAGCAGGGTGCGCATGGAGGCGCAGCTGCTGGCCCTGGACGCCGCCCTGCCCCTGGTGGTGGTGGACGGCTCTCCCGGCACCGGTTGCCCGGTGATCGCCTCCATGAGCGGAGCGGACCTCACCCTCATCGTCACCGAGCCCTCGCTCTCGGGGCTGCACGACCTGGAGCGCATCCTGGGGGTGGCGCGGCACTTCGGCGTGCCGGCCCTGGTGTGCGTGAACAAGAGCGACCTCGTGCCCGAGCTGGCGCGCGGGATAAGGGAGAGATGCGGCTCCCTGGGCATAGAGGTGGCTGCCGAGGTCCCCTTCAGCGAGGCGGTGGTGGAGTCGCTGCGCCGCGGCCTGCCCCCGGTGGGCAACGTGCCCCGCGAGGTGGAGGAGCCCCTGCGGGCTCTCGCCGTGGCGGCGGCCGGGCGCCTGGGGGTGGCGGTGTCCGGAACGGCCGCGCGGCAGGAGTGACGGGCGAGATGACAAAGCGGCCGCGTTGGCATATATATTAGGTAACGCGGCGGCGGCAAAGGCAAGGGAGTGATGGTTTGGCCAGACCGGTGAAGCCCAAACTGGTAGGGGAAGCGCCCCGGGCGGACTACTTCAAGCCCCGCGGCATCCCCATGGCCCAGCTCGAGGAGGTGAACCTCACCGTCGAGGAGCTGGAGGCCCTGCGCCTGGTGGACCTGGAGGGGATGTACCAGGAGGACGCCGCCAGGGAGATGGGGGTGTCCCGCCAGACCATCCAGCGCATGATCACCGAGGCCAGGGCGAAGGTCATCGAGGCCTTGGTGTCCGGCAAGGCCCTGCGCATCGAGGGCGGGAGCTACATCCTCAAGGAAGGCCCCGGCCGGTACCGCTGCGGCCGCTGCGGCGACGAGTTCCCCTCCCGGCACGGCCGGAAGGGCCGGGGGTGGGCGTGCCCCTCCTGCGACTCCAGGGAATGAGCCGCTTTCCCCGGCCGGTTCTTACAGGTTCTCATAAATCCATCACGCGGGCGAAGTCGGCTGCGGCGCCCATCGCGCATCCGCCGAAAAAGGATGCCGCCGCATCGCGCGCGGCATCCCGGTCACGTCCCCGTCCACGTCCTCACTCCTCACCCCGCCGCAAAAAGGATGCCCCCGCATCGCGCGCGGCACCGGCCACAGCGCCGGGGCGGCCTTCGCCGGTTAGGGGATAAACCTCCTGAAGGGCACGTCCACGGGGACCTTTCCCCTGCGCAGGGTGAGGATGATATGCTCGGTTATGGTCTCGCCTTCCAGCTCCACCCTCTCGCCCTCGAAATCTACGTACCCGGAGTAGGCGGCCTCGAAGCGGTAGTAGCACGGCTGCGACAGCCTGGCGAGGGGACCCCTCGCAAAGGCCGGGACACCCATGTTCTCCAGCAGGTCAATGTGTTCGGGGACGTTGTCCACCCTGAACTCCACCTCGCCCGTGATCCCCCGCTCCCCGAAGCGGAAGCCGTAACGGTGCGGGTAGGCCTGGATGCCGAAGGCGTCCATGGCATAGTCCTGGTAATGCCATTCCACGCGCAAGGTCTCCAGCACCAGCCGGTCGCCCCTGGCCACCAGCAGCATGGGGATATGGGCACCTCCACAGGAGCGGCCGCAGATGACGTCGGCGAAGAGCGTGGTGATGCCGCTTTCGCGGTGCATCAGCCTCCCCCAATGCCAGCGCTCTATCATGAGCGAAGGTGGAAGATTGCCCCAGTTATGGTCGTGATAACCCTCTCCCCTCACCTCTACCGTTCCTCCCGGAAAGGAGAGCGTCCCCTTTACCTCCGCCCGCGGCTGGGGCACCAGCCAGCCGAATACCAGGGGGTAGGACGGATATCCGAACATCATCTGTCCGTTTCCCAACGCCCATCCCGGAAGCAGGCTCTTGAAAACGAGGTGCGCGGCGAACTCGCCGTGCTCGAGGTCCACCCGGTACTCGGGGTATCCCCCGCGTATGCGGTTTTCCGCCAGTTCCACGTCGCATTCCAGCGAGGAGGCCCTGAAGCGCGAGCGCGGGATGTCGATATGGTTGTTGTAGAAGGTGCCGTCGGGCAGATAGACGTGCAGCCACATCAAGGCCTTGGTTGCGCTGAACTTCCAGGTGTCGGGGTCCATAAGCCCGCAGACCACGGCGTGTCCGTCCTCGAATTTCGCGTCGAAATACCACCACTCGAAACCGAACCTGCCGCCGGGTCGGTGCGCGGCGTCGAAATGATCCGGGATGCCACGGTTGAGGTCCTCGGGGTGACGCCCCGCCGGCAGGCCTTGGAAAAACACCGGCACCTTTCGCTTTCCCGGCAGTGCCGCCGCCAGCATATGCCGCAGAGGCGCTCCCGCCACCGCTTTTGCCTCGCGTTCCCTCATCCTCTCACCCCCCGCGCAAAGAGACCTGCCCCGCTTCCACCTGACGGAAGCCGGGTATCTGGTAGGACATTATTTTCGCGTAGAGCCCGGGCCGGGAGCGCGAGATGCCCAGGAAGGCGCGCATCGCGTGCCTGCGCATGGCCATGGGGGTCGCGTCCATGAGCCGCCTCAAGGCCTAGGCCTTGCGGTAGAAGGAGAGCACGCCACGGAAGAGCCCGTATGCCTTCGCCTTGTCGTCCACCGCCGTGGCCGCGATCTTTCCGCTCAGCAGGGAAGCGTGCACCCCGAAGAGGAACAGGGGGTCGTTCATGGAGGCCAGCGTGCCTGCGATGATCTTGTCTCCCACGAAGAGCCTGGGGTTGTCGAGGGCCCTCACCGCCACCGCGCCCTGGAAGAGACGCCATTCCCTGAACTCCACTCCCTCGTCCCGCTTCAGCATCTCCGCCCATCGGTCCACCAGCTCGCGCCTCACCGGCCCCCCGCGGTCGAAGAAGAGGGCGTAGGCGATGCCGTTGGCATTGGCGAGATAGCAGTAGTCGCGGGTCAGGTCGCCGAAGTAAGCCACCGCCTTCGGCTCCCCCTCGTACCTTGTGGTGGAGGTGTAACCGTAGACCTGCCGGAAGGGAATGTCCAGGGCCAGAAAGGACTCGAGATGCAGGCCGGTGGCGATGATGCTGTTGGGCGGAAGCTCCTCGAGGTCCGCCTGGGAGCGCAGGCGCCAGCCGAACTCGAACGACACGCCCGCCTCCAAGGCCGATCCATACAGGTAGTTCTCTATGGAGGTCGAACGCGCTCCCCTCTCCACCGCGTGAAGGTGCAGTAGGCCGCCGTCTATATCGTACTTATCGCCGTAAGCATAGGAGCGCATGGTGCGCGTCGGGGTCACCTGCGGGGGATTTCAGCTCCACCCCTATGTACGATCCCAGGCGGTCGGGCAGCATGGGTGTGGAGTCCACCGAGGGATGGTTTTCGGGCTCTCCCCCTACTCTGTCGTATTTTTCCAGCACCGTCACCTTATGGCCCGCGCGGGCGCAGTTTATCGCCGCCACCAAGCCCGATAGACCGGCGCCTACCACGGCTATCTCCGCCATCCCCATCACCCCTTCCCTAAACAAGCCGATCCCTGCCGAACACAGGCGATATACCCGCGATGCAGTCCGCAACCATCGGCGCTCGTCTCAAACCCTGTTTTACCATCGATACGGGAAACCGGCCCCATACCGCCCCCGCAAGAGAGAACCTCCGCCCGGAACCCGGTATCCACTTACCAGGCGTTCCTCGCCTTTTTCCGCCACGGGTGGCTCGGACAAGGCTTCGGCATCGGATCCCCCGCTCTCCTCCATGGTCACCGCCATAACGATTCCCATCCCTTGTACGACAAGCGACCTTGGGACGCCGCTCGTGCTCCCGCGCCTCCCTCCGCGCAAGCAGCGGCAGATCACGGCTCGTATCCCCTTCGCCACGCAAGTCACCGTCTCGCCAAGACCGCTCCCTTCCAGGCGGCGCCCTGCAAGCCCGCTCCCGCGCGGCAAAGGCGCCGCGTCTGCGATCAGGTCAACAAGCCCGAGAGGTAGAGGGCGCTCGCCGCCGCCTGTTCCGTCCCCACGCCCCGCGCCCCCGCGTCCGTGCCCACCAGCCACAGGCCCTCCACCGGGGTGCGGCAGGAGGGCTTGGCGATGCCGGTCTGCCCCACGCACTGGGCGAGGCCGATGCATTCCCCCGTGGGCTTACCGGTGATGGCCGCGGTGTGGGCGATGTGGGTGCGCATGATCCATTCCGCGCCGTCCTTCACCGCGGGGAAGAGCTCGCACAGCCTCTCCTCCGCGCGGTCCAGGATGCGCTCGCACTGCTCCACCCTCTCCGGTGTGACCTCGCTGGGGCCGGGGACGCCCATGATGAGGAGCTGCTTTCCCACCGGGGCCACGCGAGGATCCCATTCCGAGGGCATGGGCACGAAGAGCAGGGGGTCCTCCGGCACCCCGCCCTCCTCCATATCCTCCTCTATATAATCGAACATATGGTCGGGGTGGACGTGGGGCTTGTTGAAGAAGCTCGGCGCCCCCACATCCACCACCCGGCGCGCCAAGCCGTATTTGGCGGTGATGAAGGAGTAGGAGTAGCGCAGCCCCCGCACGTAGGCCGCGTATTCCGGGGGGAAGTTCTCCTCCCCCGCCAACTCCAGGGTGCGCTTGATCCCCGCGTTGGAGACCACCAGCTCGGCGGGGAAGAACTCCCCTTCCCGGCTCTCCACTCCCCGCGCCCTGCCGTTCTCCACCCTGATACGGGCGGCCTCGCATCCCAGGCGGAGGTCGCCTCCCGCGCGCAGGAAGGCGCGCATAAAGGAGCCGGGTATCTCGCGCGCCGAGCCGCGCGGCACCCCCAGGCTGCGGTTGCGGTAGATGGATGCGTAGCACCACAGGAACTCCCCCGCCGCGGCCTCGGAGTAGGGCACCACCAGGAGCACCATGCACAGGGTGGCGAGAGTGCCCAGGAAACCGAGGTCGTCGGTGACGCGGTGGGCGAACTCCTGCAGGGTGATGCCGTCGAGCTCGGTCAGCAGGGCCTCGTCGCGCCTCGCGATGCGCACCACGGCGTCGAGCACCTCGCGGGGGCGCATGCGCTTCGCGGCCCGATAGGTCTCCTTCTCCAGCAGGCGCATGCGCCTGGCCGCGTCCCGCCGCCCCTCCCTGGCGACGCGCCGATCCATGGCCACCGCCTTGAGGTTCTCCAACAGCCCCCGGGGGTCGAACTGGTTCTGGTAGGCCAGCATGTGCACGCGCCCGCTGCTGATGATGTCGGACATGGGATCGGCCACGCACCATTCCAGGTCCCCGCCCACCCGGCGGTCCAGCTCCGCGTGCGGGCCGCGCGGCCCCATGGAATACATGTGCACGCCGGAATCCACCACGTAGCCGTCCCTGACGAAGGAGGAGCATTTACCACCGTAATAGCCGTTTTTTTCCAGCAGGGTGACCTGGTGCCCCCGGGTCTGCAGCAGGGCCGCTATCCCCGCTCCCCCGATACCGGAGCCGATGACCACCACTTTCCTGCTCCGCTCCATGGTCTCCCTCCTTCCCGACCGCGCCAGCATCCTTCCCCGCGCCGGGGCTTAACGCCTTTTTCTTCCATACAGGGAGCGCGCCGCCAGCGCCGCCCCCGCCAGCGCCGCCCCCGCCGCCAGCCCTCCCCGGAGGTAGGCATTGTAGGCGGTAAGGCGCGAGAACAGCGTGACCTCCCTGCCCGCGTGCTCGTAAAGTGCGTGCCCCACCGCCAGGTGCGCGGAGGCGCAGGCGTTCTCCATACCCGCGGAGATGAAGGTCTTGGTGTAGTCGCCGCAGAGATAGAGGTTGGGGTAGGGGGTGCGCTGGGGCGGGCGGAAGCGGTCCGCTCCCGGCCTCTGGGCGAAGATGCCCTGGCGCTCCCGGGTCACCACCCATTTTTTCACCTCCGCCTCGCGCGCCGCGGGCATGATGCGCCTGAACTCCTCCAGGACCTTGGAGTAGATGCGCTCCGCCGGCAGGCCCCGGAGGTGAAAGGCGGGGGTGAGGACGAACTCCAACATGGAGCCCGTGGCCGTGGAGGCGAACCTGGGCACGATGGTGTGCATGTCCGCGAAACAGTTGAAGGTCCCCTGCATCTGGGCTGCGATGTTGCGCATGCTGGTGACGAAACGGTCGAACCAGATCTGCACCGACACCGAGGGGGCCTCCTCGAGGCGCCAGAGGTCCAGGAAAAACGGGTAGTCCAGGGCGCTTTCCGGCAGCACGCGCCGCAGCTCGTAATAGGGCATGGCGCTGATATAGACGTCGGCGGTGAGGGTCTCGCCGTCCTCGGTGCTCGCGCCCACCACCTCGTTCCCCCGCACCACCAGTCCGGTCACCCTACGCCCCGTCTCCACCCGGCCGCCGCGTGCCTCGATGTAGCGCCTTGCCGGCTCCACGTAGATCTCCCCCAGCCCGCCGTTGGCGAAACCGATCCCCGGATTGGAGATGTATTCCCGGTTGATGAAGGACGAGGTCCAGTATAGAAGGGCCTTGGCCGAGACCTGGTTGAGCTCCAGGAAGGTCAGCCCGGCCCCCCCCCGGGACGGAAGTGGACGATGGCGTTGCGGGTTACCCCGTGGCGCTTGAACCATTCCAGGAGGGTGATCTCGTCGCACGCGTCCAGCCTCTCCCTGGACATGAGCGCCGAGACGAGGACGGCCAGCCCCAGGCTGGCCTGGTCGATCATGGACATGGTGGGGGAGCGCATGGCCTGGAGGACGGTGCGCAGCCCGCCGCCTATGGGCAGCAGCCCGCTCCTGCCCTGCGCGTCGTAGTTGGTGATGCCCTGGGTCCAGTGCAGGGGCTCCGCCCCCACCTTGGCAAGAAATCCCAGGCAATTGCTGTAGTGGGGCATGAAGATGTGCAGCGCGTTGTCCACTGTATCCCCGTCATCGTCCACCCAAGAGGTCGCCCTGCCGCCCAGGATGGGCGTGGCCTCCAGCAGGTGTACCTCCACCTCGAAGTCGCAGAGGTCGGCGGCGGCGCACAGCCCCGCCATGCCCCCTCCCATGACCAGTGCCTTCATCGTTCCTCCTTGGCCTCCCTTTTCCTCCCTCCGCGCACGCCCCGGCACCGCCCCTAAGTCCGCGGCGCCCTCTTCCTCCGTACGGCGGGCTCCGCCCCCGGTCCCGCGCTATCCGTTCGCCAGCACCGCCCCGGCGGCGTTCAGCCCGCTGCGCAGCGCCGCCTCCGCCGAGGGCATGTACATGTACTCGCCGGCGAGGTGGAGCCCTTCACCTCCGCCGCGACCTTCCCCCGCAGGCCCGCCACCGCTCCCAGCATGCCCGGCGGCGAGAGGCAGACCGCCTCGCGCCACTGGCGCACCTCGGCGAAGAGAGGGGCCTCGGTCATGTCCGGGAAATAGCGCCGGATCTCCTCCGTCACCCTCTTGAGCACCTCCCCGTCTTCCAGCGCCAGAAGCTCGTGGGAGTGGCGCCCGTAGGTGAAGCAGTGGATGAGCGAGCACCCCTCGGGAGCGTAGTAGGGAGATTTCACGGCTTTGTCGCAGACGTTCATGAACGAGCCCTCGCGGCGCGGGAAACCGACCCCGTACCACCCGTCGGGAAAGAGGCGCCGGCGCAGGGCAAAAATGACGTGGCAGCAGGCGCTATAGCGCACCCTCTCCAGCGGGCCCCGCAGGGAAGCGGGCAGGTCCGGCATGAGCTCGAGGGCGGTGGTGGCGGTGGTGGCGCAGACCACCGCGTCCGCGTCCACAAAGCCCTCGTCCGTCTCCACCCCCCGGACCCTGCCGCCCTCGACCACGATGCGCCTGGCAGGGGTTCCAGTCCTCAACCTCCCCCGGTGCTCGTCCGCGAGGCGCGAGGCCAAGGTCCCCCAGGCCGCGTCGGAAGGTGAAGACCCCGTGCAGGATGTTCCACAGCAGCGTGAGGGCATAGCCCGCCGCCACCTCCTCCGGCTCCCCTAGGGTGAGGTTGGTGACCACCGGCTGCACCAGCCCCTCCAGCACCTCCTCCCCCCCGCGGCGCAGGGCGAAATCCGCCGCGCTCTCGCCGTCCAGGTCCAGGGTCTTCTCCGGGGCCAGCAGGTCATAGTCCCTTCTGCGCTTAAGGAAGGCGGGCATGAACCTCGCCATCTGCGCCAGCCCCGCCGGCGTGAACCCCTGGGAGTTCATGAGCAGGCGGCGGTGGCGCCACAGCACCCTCGGGTCGCTGTCTATGACCCCGGTGTAGAACCTGCCGCGCTTGTAGTTGGCGGCCTTGAAAAGGTAGCCGCGCAGCTCGCCCTCCAGGCCGAGGTCGCGGGCGAGCTCCGCGGCGGCCGGGCTTTCCCGGAAAAAGAACTGCGCCCCCAGATCGAGGGCATACCCGTTCCTCCACGCGCCGGCGATGCGTCCGCCCGCCGCACTCTCCCTCTCCGGCGCCGTGACCTCCACTCCCGCCCTGTCCAGTGCGTGCAGGGCCGCGAGCCCCGCGGTCCCAGCTCCCACGACGATGGCCTTCATCTCCTTCCTCCCGCCTGGCTCCGTCACGCGAACCTGTACACCACCCCCGACCCGCCTGGCGGATAGGTGAAATCGATGGCCCCGGACTCGCAGGCGATGAAGCAGCTCCCGCACTCCATGCACTTCTCGCGGTAATCCGGCTCCAGCCGGGCGCGGCCCTCGCGCATCTTCCACAGGTCCATGGGGCAGATGACCACGCAGCCCGTGCAGCCCGTGCACTTCTCGGCGTCGAAGAAGATGAAGTCGTGCGGCGCGGGGACGATCTCGCTGAGGGCGAACTTGTCCAGCTCCCCGCCCCGGTCTTTCTTCCGGCTCATACTTCCACCTCCCCTCCCGTCATCTGCGAGACCATGGCCGCGACCCCTTTGACCATCTCTATACACTTGCGCAGGCTATCCCCTCCCGTCTCCAGGAGGATGGGGGCGTAAACCCTCAACATGCCCATGAGCAGGGGCAGGTTCTCCAGGAGGATGGGGAAGAGCCGATTGATGCTCACCGCCTTGGGCTCCTGGCAGTTCCAGAGCATGTTGTTGCTCAGGTCCACCAGCAGGTCGGTGGCCTCGTCGAAGATCACCGGGTCCCCCAGCATCTCGAAGAGCTGGCGCAGCTGCACCCCGGCGATGAACTCCTGCCCCACCGGGCTCTCCTCCAGGCGGTCGCAGTAGCGCTGCAGGGAGGAGGCGGAGGTGTCGCCCTCTTGCAGGGCCTCGTGGGCCACCTCCGCCGCCAGGCGCCCCGAGTACATGGCCTGCCACACCCCCTCCGCCCACAGGGGCTCGGGCACCCCCGCCGCGTCTCCCACCAGCATGAAACCGCCGGTGTAGATGCGCCGGTTGAACTGGTCCATCCAGGGCAGCATGTGGGCCTGCCATTCCCGGGGACGGGCGTCGAGGGCGGTGTACTGCCTCTGGATGGGAGGGCAGTTTATCATCTGCAGTACCTCCTTGGCGGGATTGATGCGTTTGCGCACCGCCCTGGACACCAGGCTGTTGGTCACCCCGGGTCCCCCCACGTGCACGCCGTCGGCCATGACGATGAGGTAGAGCCCGCCGAAGCCGGGGGCGAAGTAGGTCTGGAAGCAGTTCTCGTGGATGACCGCGTCCGCCCTCTCCCTGGGCACGGCGTAGTCCACGGTGCACAGCGAGACCACCTCGTCGCGCCCGAACTTCTCCCGCAGGCCCGCCAGGCGTGCGGTCATGGACATCACCCCGTCCGCCCCGATGACCACCGGGGCGCGGTACTCCTCGCCCCCCTCGGTACGCACGCCGCAGATCTTTCCTCCCTCCCGGACCATCCCCGTCACCAGGGTCTTGAGCTTGAGCTCCGCCCCCTTCTGCACCGCGCGCTCCGCCAAGTAGCGGTCCAGCTCGGGCCGGTACATGGTCTTCACGAAGTAGTCGCGTCCCTCGGGATAGCTTATGCGCCGCGAGGTGGTGGTGATCATGCTGAACTTCTCCTCCATCTCCGGAGGCGGGGAGAGGAAATGCGCTTGGGTCCTCCAACCGATGCGCATGGAAGGATATTCCACTTCCTTGAGGAAGGGGAAGTCCCTCTCTCCCTTGGAGGAAAAGGCGAAGCCCGAGGCGTTCTTCTCCCCCGGTTAGTTGGCCCGCTCCAGCATCAGCGCTTTCATGCCCAGCTCCGCGCCGGTCATGGCCGCCACGCTTCCCCCCGGGCCAGCGCCCACCACGATGAGGTCGTAGCTCTCCATCCTGCACCCCCTGTCTTCTTACTTCTGGCTCTCTCCATCTCTCTCCCTCTTGCGACTCAGCCTTGTTCCCCGCTTCTCCGCTTCCAGTCCCTCTCCTTCACCAACCTCTCCAGCTCCGCGACTTTGCGCGGGTCGTTGCCGGAGAGGTCCATATCCTCCTCGCCCACGTACAGCCACGCGTCGGCGGCGGAGCCCGGGTCAAAGACCCGGGAGAGCTCCCTCTGCCAACGGTTGAAGTCCCCCTGCAGGGGAGAGATGAGCCTGCGCTGCTCTGGAAAGATGTTCCATGGCTGGTCGGTACACTGCTCCATGGCGGTGAGCAGGAAGTCGAAGGCCATGCCCTTGAGCGCTTCCACGTGTGCCTCGTTCCTGGGATCGTAGTACCAGAGCTCCTCGCTGTGGTTGATGGTCCCGTCCTCCCAGAGCATGTCCACGCAGGCGTCCGCGAAGTCGTCCACGCAGCCTCCCCTGCCTATCCACTGACGCTTGATCTCCTCGCCCGCCGCGTCCCAGGCCACCGCGGTATCCCAAGTGTCATCGGGGCCCAGCCCCGACTGCATCTGGCCGCCGGCCCGGAAGGACATGGGGGGCACCGCGCCGCTGATCACCGACCACCAGAAGGTCCCCCCGAGGGCTATGGCGCCGAAGTCGAGGACCATCCCGCCGTGAACGAGCACTATCTCCCGCAGCGCCGCGTCGCGGTATTCCATCTCCCACGGGGAATGCGCCGCCATGATGAGCATGGTGCCGTGCTGGATGGAGGAAAGGGCGGCGCGCAGGTTCAGCAGGCGCGCCAGCTTCCGGGTGAGGCGCGGCGCCACGATCACCGGCACCACCCTGATGGGGCTCTTCATGATGTTGTAGTCCAGCCCCTCGCGGCAGACGCAGTAGGTGGCCTCCGCCCAGCTCTCGCGGTCGGGGAAGATAAGCAGGTACAGGCGGAAGTTCCAGGGCAGTTCCAGCTCCATATCATAGAAGAGTCCTTTGACCTCCGGCCGGGGAGGCCCCGGCCAGGGGAAGAGCTTGAGGGCGCAGGCGGTGAATATACCGTTGCCAGAAAGGCCTCCCGCCTTCCCGCGCATCACCCCGCGCAGCGAAGGCCCGGGGCCGTCGGCGCAGAACCAGCCCAAGCCCGAGCCCGCGGTGCCCAGGCGCAGCACCTCTCCGTCCGGCAGCACCCACTCCACTCCCATGAGATTGCGGGGGCTGTAAGTGCCGTCCCAGCCGGGACCGAAGGCGGCGCAGGCGCTGGCCAGGGGAGACACCCCCGCCCCCGCCGCGATCATGTGCGTGTTCAGGCCCACCTTCATGGCCTCCGCCCTGATCTGCCCGCCCACGGCGTAGGGCTCCACCACCGCGATCATGTTCTTTTCGTCGATATCCAGGATGCGGTCCATGCGGCGCAGGTCCACCTGCACCACGCCCTCGCCGGAAGGCCCCGCCCACGCCCCCCACCCGGTGGAGAAGGCCTTGAAGCGCAGCCCGTGCCGGTTGCAGGCCCTAACCACCGCCTGCACCTCCGCCGTGCACCCGGGCATCACCACCGCCTCCGGGCGCGCCACCCAGGGCTCCGGGCGGTTGTTGAAGGTGGGCTGCCAGGCGTAGGAGTCGAGCACCGCGGGCTCGCGCGAGGCGTTCTCCGGCCCCACCGCCTCTAGAAGCTCCTCGAAGGCCCCTTCGCTTATCATCGCCGTTGCCCCCTTCCCGGCCCCGCCCCGCTCGCCGGCGGGGCCGCGTCCGTCCCCTCTCCGCCGACCCCCGTCGCCGGAGGTCATTTACCGTCCCTCCCCGGGGAATGTGCGGCCGCTTCCCGCGCACCGGGACGCTGCGGGCCGCGTTTATCCGTAGCGTATGGTCACCCCGGTACCGCCTGCCGGGTAGGAGAAGTCGATGGCCTCGCGAGCGCATATCTCCCAGCAGGCGGCGCACTCCAGGCACAGCTCGCGGTAGCGCGGCGCCAGCCTGGCCTTTCCCTCCTTCAGGGACCACAGCCCGGCCGAGCACACCCTGGCACAGAGCCCGCACCCGTCGCAGCGTCTGGGGTCGAAGGAGATGAAGTCGCCGGTGTCTCCCTCGCTGCGATAGACGAGCTCCTTGACCTCGAAGTCCATCTCCTCCACGGCCTTACCTCCCGGATCGACCCGCGCGGCTCATGTTACGTCTCTCCCACGCCCCGCGGTCGTTCTTCTCTTTCGCCACCCCCCTGACCACCCCGTCCTCCTCGATCACCCCGGTCACGAGGGTGGAGGTGCGCAGCTCGGCGCCGGCGGCCACGGCGAGGTCGGCGATGAGGGGGTCGAGATCGGCGCGGTATATGGAAGCTCCTGCCATCCCCTTGTCGAGGGAGCCGGACCACCTGCTGCCGTCGCGATCCGAGCCCGTGGTGCCCTGCACCAGCCGCAGGCGGTTCTCCTCGTCCACCACCTTGATGACGATCATGTCTATGCGCCGGTAAGAGGAGAGATAAGGCAGCTTGCCCATGATCTCCGGGAAATCGCGCCACCACCTCGTGCCCAGCCCCGCGCCGGAGGAGTTCTTCTCGCCCGGATGCCTGCCCCGCTCCAGGAAGACCGTCCTCAGGCCGAGTTCCGCCGCCGTCTTGGCGGCGTAGGAGCCGCCCGGACCGGCTCCAACCACCACCACGTCCCACTTCTCCATGGCGCCACCCCCTACACGCCCGATCGGCAGTTTCCCCCTCAGTCCCGAGGCCGCAGGCCGAGTTCCGCCGCCGTCTTGGCGGCGTAGGAGCCGCCCGGACCGGCTCCAACCACCACCACGTCCCACTTCTCCATGGCGCCACCCCCTACACGCCCGACCGGCAGTTTCCCCCTCAGTCCCGAGGCCGCAGTTTCTCCGTCAACGCGTTCAGCCTTTCCACCTTCGTGGGATCCGCCGCGGAGAGGTCGAAGGAGCCCTCGCCGCAGTAAAGGGTGGAGTCGGCCGCCTCCCCCGGGTCCAGCGTCCTGGACACCTCCTTCTGCCAGCGGTTGAAACCCCACGCCAGGGGGCCGATGATGGCGCGCACGCGCGGGTCGGAGGAGAACATGGGCTCCATGCACTGCTCCAGAGCGGCGATGGTGAAGTCCAGGAAGATGGGCTCCAGCGCTGCGCGGTGCTCCGGCTTGCGCGGGTCGAACTGGTAGACCACCTCGCAGTGCGCCCAGGTGTTGTTCTCGTAGGGCACGTAATAGGGGTTGTCGCCCATGTCGTCGATGATGCCGCCCCTGGCGATCCATTCCTCCTTCACCGCCAGGCAGGCGTCCCTCCAGTTCTCCTGGGTGTCCAGGGCATCGTTGCGATCCAGGGCGGTGTTGAAGGAGCCGCCGATCCTGAACACCAGCGCCGGAAGGGTCGCGCGCACGAACCCCATGAGAGCCATGCTCACGAAGGGTCTCTGGGTACCCATGTCCAGGGCGATGCCGCCGTTCTTCTCCACGATGGAGAGGAGCACCCCCGACTGGTATGCCAGCTCCTCCTCGGAATCCGCCGCCAGCACCATCATCAGGACGTACTCGAGGGTCTTTCCCAGCAGGGACCTCACGGCCCTGGTGCCCGCCAGCTTCTTGAAGAGGCGCGGGGTCATGATGTTCAGGTAGGCGGCGGTGGCGGTGCGCAGGGCGTTGTACCCGATCTCCGCCTCGCCGATCTTGAGCACCGCCTCCAGGAAGGCGGAACGGTCGGGGAAGGCGCAGAGGTAGAAACCCATGTTCTCGGGGATCTCGGAGCGCGCGTCGAGGAGACACCCCTCGGTCTCTATGCGCGGCGGCCCCGGCCAGTGGTAGAGCTTGAGGGCGCACTTGGTAAAGATACCCAGACCGGAAAGGGCGCCCGCGGAGCCGCGCATGATCCCCCGCAGGGAGGGACCGGGGCCGTCACCCGAGAACCAGCCCAGCCCGCATCCCGGCGCTCCCAGCCGCAGCACCTCGCCGTCGGGGAGCACCCACTCCGCGCCCAGCACGTTGCGGGGGCTGTAGCTCATGTAGATGCTGTCGTGCCCCACGCCCCATCCCGAGGTGGCGCTGGCCAGGGGGGAGCAGTTTGGCCCCGAGCCGTGGATGTGCAGGTTGAGACCCTTCTTCATCGCCTCCGCCTGGATCTGGGCGGCGATGGCATAGGGCTCCACCACGGCGTACATGTTCTTCTCGTCGATCTCCAGGATGCGGTTCATGCGGCGCAGGTCCACCTGCACCACGTTGTCGTAGGTGGGGCCGCACCACACGCCCCAGCCGGTGGAGAAGGCCTTGAACCTGAGGCCGTGCCGGTTGCAGGCCCGCACCACCGCCTGCACCTCCTCGGTGGAGGCGGGAAGCACCACCGCCACGGGGCGCTTCACCCAGCGCTCCGTGGGATGGTCGTTATTGGTGGGCTGCCAGGCGTAGCCGTCCAGCACCCCGGGCTCCCGGGAGACGTTCTCCGGCCCCACCGCCTCCTCGAGGGCGCGGTAGGCCTCCTCGCTTATGGTCTTAAAGGTAAGGGTCCCGGTCTCGCTCATCTCCCATCCCTCCTCAGGTCCCCGCCGGCACCTTGATCCCTGCGGACAGGGCCACCAGGTCGATGAGGTCGTAGACGGGCAGGTCGGCGCCGCATTCCTGCGCGGCGTCCCGGAAGGCGCGCACGCACCAGGGGCAGGCGGT
>JACIXD010000020.1 GCA_014360645.1 Actinomycetota bacterium
CGTTTTCCGCTTCATTCGCAAGGTTCCCCATCTTTACCCCACCAGCATTGCTGTTATTGCTGTTCTGATACATATTTCAGCAATTCTAGCAAGTGATACTTGCTATTTGAAATGAGAAATCCGGGGTATATTAGTGCCTGTGGGCAAGGGCGGGATATCGGCTGATTCCCTTTGGCTTGACGGGAGGAGGGATGGCGGAATGCTCAAGGATGGCTGGCCGAGGGATGGGGTGATAGACGAATGGTTCAAGGGGGCCCTGGAGACCGCCTATGCCAGGAGGTATCCCAACCTGACGGCCATCTTCAAGGAGGGTTAGCCAGGTTCCCCGACCACGAAATTTTTATCTTTACCACCTTTGGGCAGAGATATACCCGGCGGAGATTGGACGAGGTGGTGCGCAAGATGGCCACCTCCCTCGAGGAGGATGACGGAATATAAAAGACTCCCTGCAGATATCCATGAGCGGAGGAACGGGGGCAAATATTGACTGTTATTAGGCGAAGCCCTGTTTGACGTCAACTAGATTTTCCCCTCGGTTGCTGTCCAGAAAAAGTAGGCGCCCCATCCCGACAACGCCTCGACACGCCATCTTAGGGTAGCCCGCCAGGCCCATAAGTACATCTTTCACAAAAGGGTCACCGCTTCTTGTCTCGAGCGGCGGCATGTTCTTTCTGAGCCAAGCCTCCGGGTTCCTCCTCGCCTCCCTTCGCAAGGAGGCCATGGCCGCCTCGGCCGCCTTCTCGTCTGCCCTCCTCCTCCTCCTCCTTGAGATAAAGTTGCCGAGCTCCCCGTTCTCCCTCAAGCTCGATGATCTTTCGCATGTGACCTGCGCCACGGGGCCTCCAGCTCATGCCCCGTTTCTTGAAGCGGTCGGCGGCGAGCTTGTCCACGTTGCCCTCGACGGCCCCGGGCGAGCGGTGGTCCTCCGCCGCCGGGAGCACGTCCCTCCGGTCCTGCAGCCAGGCCGCAAGGGAGGAGAGGTAGGCGATGGCCTCGGAGATCCGCCTCCTCTTCCCCTCGCCTCCGGCTTTTCCCAGGCGTCCCTCCAGGCCCTGTACGACTTCCGCAGCCTTGCCCTCCTTGGCCGGGGTAAAGAGACGGAAGGCCTCCTGGGAGAGCCCCAGGGCCCGGGCGAGCGACCTCGCCAGGTGGTGCCTAGGTTCAGAAACATGTTGGACACCTCCTATACTTGCCGTGTAGTAAGAAAAGCAGAGCAAGGAGGTGTTCAAATAAAGGGCTCGGTTGGAACCGCTACAAGTATCTACCACGCCAGACGCAGTACCATGGTCCCCGGATCGAACATTTGGGAGATCGCCCCTTTCCCCTTGTCGAACTTGCTTGGTTTGTCAGGATGATAGGGTGGTCTCTCAAACTTTTTCAACCCAAAACGCCTACTGAAACGTTACAGCATCTGAGGTCACGGCAGGTGGAGAGATAAGGCTCGCCAGTGGAGAAAGGAGGCCGTCATGTCGGCTTCGGGCAAGAGATCACCACGGTCTCCCGGTGCAAGGTTGCGGAAGATGACGTCGCTGGCAGCAGCGCTCCTGCCGGTCGCCCTCGTGCTTTCGACCTGGATCCCGGTGGTGGGGCATCGTCGGTGTGGAGCGAACCGGACTGGCGGTTCCCCGATACCGAACTCAACGAATACGCCCGGATAGCGGTGGATGGGTCCGGGGCGCCAAGCTTGTTCTGGTAAGGCTACAATAATACGGATTCGCACTACAGTATCTTGTACGTCACCGACGCGTCCCTCTATCCCGCTTCTTCTGCGGTCGGTCAGTGGGTGTAACAGGCGCTCGTCTCCCATCAGGAGGATTGTGAGTCCTACGATCCCATGATCGCGCAGGACCGGATGGAAGCTATAAAGTATATATCGCCCCCTTCACGTGGCGCTGATGCCCGTTGCTGGCGCGGACCCGGAGATGCTTACATGACGAGAGAGCCGGCGACACGACCTTAAACGCCGGCGCGCCCGGCGGGGCCGTTTCCCGGGAACCGAGAAACCGAGAAGAAAAACAACTCCTGCGAGGACCTGGCGCGATGCCCGGCCGGCAGGTCGGCATCCACGGTGTGGCCCCTGGTATCTTCCGGCAGGCCGTCGTTGGGTCCGGGCGCCTTGCTCGCCTTCGGTCGGTCCGAGGCTTGGGTTGCCGGTCCCAGTGAGAAGTACGGGCGCGGGCGTTTATAATGTTCCCATGCTGTACCGGCAGACGCTTCGAAGCCCGGTCTCCGTTCCGAGGGGGCGGGGGCTGGACGGAAAGGATGGTGCGTAAAAGATGGCGGTCAACGAGCCCGACCCGGGCGACATCTCCATGCTGGTCCCCGAGCCCGAGGACGACTTTTTCCTCCCCCAGGACATCATCGACCACCTGGAGCGCATCGAGAGGCTCTCCAGGAAACACCCGGTGAACGTCCTGGTGGCGGGCAAGCAGGGCTGCGGCAAATCCACCCTGGTGAGGCAGTTCGCGGCCAGGAACAGGAGGCCGCTTGCCACCTTCCAGGTAGGCATACTCTCAGAGCCGGGGCAGCTCTTCGGGGACATGAGGCTCAAGGACGGGGAGACCTATTACCGGCAGTTCCTGTTCCCCCAGGCCATACAGACCCCGGGATGCGTGATACATCTGGAGGAGATCAACCGCCCTGAGCACCCCAAGGCCCTAAACATGCTCTTTTCCGTTCTCGCGGAGGACCGCCAGGTATGGACGGACGAGCTGGGCCTGATCAAGGTGGCTCCCGGGGTAGTCTTCTTCGCCACCCTCAACGAGGGCGAGGAGTTCGTGGGGGTGGAGATGCTGGACGCCGCCCTGCGGGACCGTTTCTACGTCACCCTCATGGATTACCTGCCTCCCGACGTCGAGCGCGAGGTGCTGCGTAGGAAGACGGGGGTGGACGATGAGGGGGCGGCAGCCATCGTGGATATCGCCAACCGCTTGAGGGGGAACGCGCAGGAGCCGGTGATGGTCTCCACCCGCCATACCCTGATGATCGCGGAACTGGTGACCATGGGGTCTTCCATCCGGGAGGCCTTCGTGTACAGCCTCCAGGTGAGCAGGGATATCTTGGAATCCACCCTCCTCTCCCTGCACCTGGAGATGGGCTACGTAAAGAGCGATGACGGCAGGACCTACAGGCCGTACTGAGCCGGGCCGCCTCGCTGGCGGGGAGAGCGGAGCGCCCGCGCTCTCCGAGTTCTGGCGCGTGAACGCCTCCCAGCTGGAGGCCACGGAGCTGGCCAACCTCCTGCGCGCCCTGCGCAAGGTAGCGGGGACGCTGGGCACCAACATCGGCGACGTCGTCTACGCCGGCATGTCCGCCTCGCCTGGCGACATCGTCCTCGACCCCGAGTTCGTCATGGGGAGATATCCCGTCAGCCCCTGGAAGGTGGACTACTTGGTGGGGCTGGTGACGCACGAGGCGCTGCACGCGAGAGAGTGGAGCGGCCGTGTATGGAGCCGGGCTGGAGAGGCCGGGAAGGACCTGGACGCGCGGGAGAAGGTGGTCCTGAGCAAGATCATCCACGTGGGCGAGGACATATACGTCGATTCCCTCTGCAAGGGCTCGGTCCTCGGGCTTTACGTCCGTAAGGCGCGCATGGCGGCCATGCGGGACATGGAGAGCCGCCTAGGCAACTCGGATGTCTCGCTGGACGCCCTGGTGTACCTGTGGTGGTCGAGCGCGTGGGAGGAGGAGGGGGGGAGGAAGGATGCCGCCGTCTACCGCGAGGTGCTGGGGGTGCTCACGGAGATAACCCCGCGGCTGAGGGCGGTGGCGGAAAGCGGCAGGGGGGTGGCGGAGCGCTGTGAGATGAGGCTGGGGCTCTACCTCGAGGCCCTTGAGGGCATCAGGGATGCCGTGGCCGCATGGAAGATACTGGATGCAAGGGTACCTGGGGCCATCCTGGGAGCAGGCCCGGGCGGCCGGAATACCGGGGGCGGAGGCGGCGGAAAGGGTGCGGGGGCGGATGCCCTGCGCGAGGTGGAGGAGAAGCTGGCGGAGGAATCCGGGGATATCACCTCCCTCATCAGGAACGTGGTCGACGACCCGCGGCAGGAGGTGCTTCCCACCTGCATATGGAGCCTGAACATGCCGGCTTTGAGCGTGGCGGACGAGAGGCAGGCGAGCAGGATCAAGGCCATCATCTACCGCTATTCGGACCGCAAGGTCCTTTTGAGCCGCGGGCTCACCAGCGGCAGGCTGGACCGCAGGCGCCTCTACCGCGCCGCCATGAACGGGGCCTGTTTCATGGAGAGACAGCAGGTCCTGGAGCCGAGCTGGAGCATATGCCTGCTCATCGACGCCTCGGGGTCAATGGGAAGGGGCTCGAGCTGGAGGTTGGTGGAGACGGCGGTGGCCACCATGCACGAGGCCTTCAGGGGATCGGGGAACCGCCTGCAGGCGTGGGCATACTACGAATCGCACGGGGTATGCGTGCTCACCGGCCTGATAAGGGGCGATGAGCTCATGTCGGTATCCCCCATGGGGGAGACGCCCTCGGGACAAGCCATCATCGCCGCCGCCCACCTCATGCCCGGGGACAGGAAACGCAGGCTGATGATCCACGTGACGGACGGCGCCTGCAACGCCGGCTGCGACGTTCGCTACGGCATCGATTACTGCGGGGAGCGCGGCATCCAGCTCATCACCCTGGGGTGCGGCCAGGAGGACCGGCAGGTGATGCTGGAGCAGTACGGCAGATCGGTGCAGTTCATCGACCACCTCTCCCAGTTGCCGTCCGCGCTGGAGAAGCTCCTCAAATGGGCCTTCCAATATGGGGTCAGCCCCGGACATGGGACAAAGCGGCAAACACATCTCCCGGGGATGGCCGTGAAACCGACCGGATAAGAGTCTCCGCTCCTGCCTGGGAAGCCCACTCAATGCAGGAAAATATGATGTTTTGTGGGGAGGAACTTCGGTTCAAAGAAACACTAGCCCGTTCGGAAGCGGCTTCCGGTCGATCCGAGAAACCATGTGAGGGCTCCGGTTTTCGAAGATCGAAGATCTGACCCCATTGCATTATAATGGTGACGGGCGATAAGCCGAGCCGATACGCGGAAGGGTGACCGAGCTGGCCTAAGGTGATCGCCTGCTAAGCGATTGTGCGGGAGACCGCACCGTGGGTTCAAATCCCACCCCTTCCGCCACCGCCTCCGCGCCGGTGGGTGCCGCCGGCGCTTATATCTTATGGGGAGTCGGGGTGAAGGTCGGCATGCGCCGGGACCTCCGTGACGGTCAAAGAGAAGGGGCCGCTCTTCTGGCAAGGTCCGCGGGAGGCGAAACCCCCGGATCCCCCACGACGGGAGGATGATAGCGGGAACGCGCCGTGGGGTAGAATTGCATGGGGAACGTCACCCTGCGGTGGTTTCGGAGATGGGGAAAGGGAAAGTCATGGACGGCGGTAACGCGGCGCATCGCGCGCGGATCCACGCCGGGGATGCGCGGGGAAAGGAGGAGGCAGTGAGCAGGAGAAAGCGCGAAAAGCTGGATGCGCTGGAGGCGAAGCGGGAGAGGAAGGCGGCAAAAAGGGCGAGGGCGCGCAGGCGGGCCAGGAGGCTGCTCCTGCTGGCGCTCGCGGGAGGAGCGGCGGCGGCGGTGAGGAACGCGCAGAAAACCCGGCCTGCTCCCGGGAGCGGCACGGTTACCATGCGGGACGCGGAACCGGGGCCGCTGGCCTACATGATGGGAGAGATGGTAAAGGGGTTCCTGGCCATGCCATCCAAGAAAGCCCTGGCCGACAGGTTGAACGTGTCCGTGGCCATCCAGGACCTGGATCACCCGGAAATGGCGGCCACCATGGTCTTCAGAGGCAGCGACGTCGAGGTGGCCAACGGGGTGATCGAGGATGTGGACATCTACATCGGCACCGAGCTCGCCCTGCTCCTGAGCCTGTCCGGGGCCGGCAAGGGAAAGCAGATGCTGCAGTGGCTTAAGTCGGAGGACGGCAAGAAGGTGCTGAACGCGTTGAAGAGCGGGCGTTTCAAGGTAAAGGGCGCGCTCAAGAACGCTCCCCAGATGGCCCTCTTTCAGAAGTTCCTCACTCCCACGGGTTAGCGGCGGGCGATGAGGTTTAGCGTTCGCGGCTTCCGCGGGTGTTTTCCAGGATGCTCCGGACGGTGCTGCGCAGCTCCTCGAGGCTGAAGGGCTTGGTGACATAGGCGACGGCGCCGAGCTCCTCGCAGCGTCTCCTGTCGTCGCGCCCGGATTTGGCGGTGAGCATGATCACCGGGATATCCCTGGTCTCGCGGGCGGATTTCAACTCCTGCATGACCTGGAGACCGTCCATCACCGGCATCATGAGATCCAGGAGAATGACGTCCGGCCTTTCCTCGCGCGCGATGCGCAGCGCCTCCCTGCCGCTGTCCGCGAGCAGCACCTCGATGCCCGCCTTGCCCAGGTTGAGCTCGACCAGCCGCAGGAGCAGGCGGTCGTCGTCAACCACCAGGGCACTCGCCTTTTCGCACGCAGACATCTCAACCCCCGACTCTCATCCTGCACCCCCGGTAGCATATATTCCCAACCCCGCCATACGATAAACAGGTCCCCGGGCAACCGAGCGCGGTTGACCCGAGAAGGCGTGCTGCAGCGCGCACGAAGGAGGCGTTCCGGAGCATGGCCGCCCCGGCGACCGGCGGCCGCGTTGCCCCTCCCCGGTGATGGACGGCGCATCCGCCCCCCGGGAAGCGTGGGCAGAATAGGGATGGCGGGCGGGATGTCGTGCAGGCGAGGGCAGCACGGACAGGAGATGATGTCGACCTCGCGGCATGGAGGGCGCGTTGACAGCAAGATAGGCGTAGCATATCATATGACTGACTACCCAGTCGTTTTCCGATAATACTTTGGACAGAGGGCGCGCAGCATGAAAGCGGGCGCCGCAGAGACGGGAGATCGCGGTGGCGAAAGACAACCGGAGCTGGGACATCAAAAATCTGGTCCAGGCCTACGAGACGGAGACGGGGGAGAGCCTCTCCCGCCAGCAGGTGGCCCGCTATCTCAAGGAGGGGATACTCCCGCCGCCCGACGAGGGCGGCAGCTTTAACGAGAACCATCTCGAGCGTCTGCGCATGATCGGGTACCTGCGCTCCCGTTACGGGTTGTCCCTGCGCGACATCTCGGGTCTTTTCGGGATCATTGAGCAGACGAGGGAGGGTACGGCGGGAGAGGAAGCGGAGGAGCCGCAGGTGACCGACCGCCGGGACCGCATCATAGAAATCGCCACCCGGCTCTTCGCCGCCAAGGGGTACCACGGCACCACCATAGACGAGATCGTGCAGGCCACGGGGATAGCCAAGGGAACCTTCTACATCTATTTCGACAGCAAGGAAGAGCTGCTGGTGGAGGTGATCAGGAAGCTCATAGACGACACCCTGGGCAGGATCGACCGCGCCCTGGAACAGCGCGACGAGAAGGATTACATCGCGCGCATCGAGGCCAAGGGAGAGGAGTTGTTCAACCTCTATCTCACTCAAAGCGAGCTCCTCTACATGTTGCTGGGGGAGACGGTGGGCAACCCGCGCCTGCTGGCTCAGTTCAGGGAGGTCTATGAACAGCTCGCGGAGGGGATAGAGGAGGACCTGAGGCTGGGGGTGGGGGCGGGGGACATCTTTCCCTACCACGATCTCAAGACCGTGAGCTATGCACTGGTGGGCATGGGCCAGAGCATCGCCGTGCTGCTCGCGCAAGCGGACGAGAAACAGGTGAGGGCCGCGCGCAAAACGGTGCGCGAGCTGATGACCCGGGCTTTTGCTCCCGAACACGGGTCCTTTCCCGGCGGCGGGCGGAAGCCGGGGAAAAAAAGCGGGGCATAGGACCCCGGTTTCCGGCAAACCGGGGTCAGCAGGGAGGGAGGTGCTCCGGTTGGGATGCCGGAGCACGGATGAGGTCACACTCGGGAGGGCATCCGGGCCGTCCATGAGGCCGTCTATGGGAGGGAAGACCGTGCCATCTCGCCGGCCCTCACCCTTTACCCTCGTGCAGAGACCTATCAGGTAATCATGCTACCATAAGGTAACATTAAACGCAATGGCATGTATCTGTATATCATGCCGCCCGAAAAATGACAAGGGCCGGCAGCAGCGGCTGAGTCACCGTCTACATGCAATGCCGCCCGGGGGAAAGATGGGTCCGGTGGGGCGTCGGATTTTCGACCTTCCCCCCGTCACCGCGAGTCCCTATAATAGACGGAAGATTCGAGGACGGGAGGTAGGCGTAACCACTTGACCGAAAAGGCTTTGATCCTGCTCGAGGACGGGAAGTACTTCACCGGTACCCCCTTCGGAGCCCGCGGCACCGCCACGGGCGAACTCGTGTTCAACACCAGCATGACCGGCTACCAGGAGGTGCTCACCGATCCCTCCTACAAGGGCCAGGTGGTCACCATGACCTACCCCCTCATCGGCAACTACGGCGTCAACGACGAGGACCTGGAATCCCCCCGCCCCCAGGTGGAGGGCTTCGTGGTGCGGGAGTGTTGCCGCTATCCCTCCAACTGGCGGACCACCGCCTCCCTGGACGAATACCTCGCTGAGCACGGCATCGTGGGCATCGAGGGGGTGGACACCCGCGCCGTCACCCGGCACATCCGCTCCCTGGGGGCCATGATGTGCATCGTCTCCTCCGAGGACGCCGACCTGGCCTCGCTAAAGGCCAGGCTGGACGCCGCCCCCGGCTACGTAGGCGTGGACCTGGTGGCGGAGGTGACCTGCGGCGAGCCCTACCGCTGGGAGGACCCGCGCATCCCCCCCATGGGGCGCGGGGTACTGCCCGACGTCTCCGGGGGAGGGGAGCGCCCCCTACGGGTGGTGGCCTACGACTGCGGAATCAAGCGCAACATCCTGCGCATCCTCTCCCACCTCGGATGCGAGGTGGTGGTGGTCCCCGCGAACACCCCCGCCTCCCGGGTGTTGGGGATGGGGCCCGACGGCATTTTCCTCTCCAACGGGCCGGGCGACCCGGCGGCGGTGACCTACCTCATCGAGGAGGTGGCCAAGCTGGTGGGGGTGAAGCCCATCTTCGGCATCTGCCTGGGCCACCAGATCCTGGGGCTGGCCCTAGGAGGGCGCACCTTCAAGCTCAAGTTCGGGCACCGCGGCGCCAACCAGCCGGTGAAGGACCTGCGCCGGGGCAACATCCTCATCACCGCCCAGAACCACGGCTTCTGCGTGGACCTCTCGGCGGTGGAGAGGGATACCGAGCCCACCTTCATCAACCTCAACGACGGCACCCTGGAGGGGTTCCGCCACCGGCGCTATCCAGCCTATTCGGTGCAGTTCCACCCCGAGGACTCGCCCGGGCCCCACGACGCAGTCTACCTCTTCGGGGACTTTATCCGCGACATGCGCGCCGCGAGGGGTGAGGGCCGTGCCTGAGACCCGGAACAAGCGCGCGCATTCGCCATGGCTCGCAGCGGCAAGCCCCATCCGAGGTGAGTCCCATGCCTAGGCGCACGGACATCCACAAGATCCTCATCATCGGCTCCGGGCCCATCATCATCTCCCAGGCCTGCGAGTTCGACTACTCCGGCACCCAGGCCTGCAAGGCCCTGCGCGAGGAGGGCTATGAGGTGGTGCTGGTGAACTCCAACCCCGCCACCATCATGACCGACCCCGAGATGGCCCACCGCACCTACGTGGAGCCCATCACTCCCGAGGTGGTGGCGCGCATCATCGAGAAAGAGCGTCCCGACGCCCTCCTGCCCACCCTGGGAGGACAGACGGGGCTCAACACCGCGGTGAAGGTGGCGGAGGCGGGCGTGCTCGAGCAGTACGGCGTGGAGATGATCGGCGCCAACTACCAGGCCATCCGCAAGGCAGAGGACCGTGACCTCTTCCGCTCCGCCATGGCCTCCATCGGCCTGGACCTGCCGCGCTCCGGCCTCGCCCATACCATGGACGAGGCGCGCGCAGCCGCGGCGGAGCTGGGCTTCCCGGTGATCATAAGGCCCGCCTTCACCCTGGGGGGCACGGGCGGCGGGGTGGCCTTCAACGCCGAGGAGTTCGAGCGCATCGCCTCCGCGGGGCTGGAGGCCTCCATGATCTCGGAGATCCTCATCGAGGAGTCGGTGATCGGGTGGAAGGAGTACGAGCTGGAGGTGATGCGCGACCTCGCGGACAACGTGGTCATCATCTGCTCCATCGAGAACTTCGACGCCATGGGCATCCACACCGGGGACTCCATCACCGTGGCCCCCGCCCAGACCCTCACCGACCGCGAGTACCAGCTCATGCGCGACGCCGCCATCGCCATCATCCGCGAGATCGGGGTGGAGACAGGGGGGTCGAACATCCAGTTCGCCGTGGACCCGCGCGACGGACGCATGGTGGTCATCGAGATGAACCCGCGCGTCTCCCGCTCCAGCGCCCTGGCCTCCAAGGCCACCGGCTTCCCCATCGCCAAGATCGCCGCCAAGCTGGCGGTGGGCTACACCCTGGACGAGATCCCCAACGACATCACCCGCGAGACCCCGGCCTCCTTCGAGCCCACCATCGACTACTGCGTGGTGAAGATACCCCGCTTCACCTTCGAGAAGTTCCCCGGCGCCGACCCCACCCTGGGCATCTCCATGAAGTCGGTGGGGGAGGTGATGGCCATCGGGCGCACCTTCAAGGAGGCGCTACAGAAGGGCATCCGCTCCCTGGAGGTGGGGCGCTTCGGACTGGGAGGAGATGGAAAAGAGTCCCTGGACCCGGAGAGCCTGGCCGACCCCGCGGCGCGTGAGGAGGCGATCTCCCTGGTGCGCGAGAAGCTCACCACCCCCAACGCCGAGCGCCTCTATTACCTGCGCTACGGGTTCATGCTGGGGATGAGCGCGCAAGAGATGTACGAGCTCTCCCACGTCGATCCCTGGTTCCTGGAGAACATCAGGGAGATCGTGGACATGGAGCGGGGGCTGCGCGGCCGCGGGCTGGAGGAGCTCGGGGACGAGGAGCTCTTTCGCGCCAAGTCCTTCGGGTTCTCGGACGTGCTGCTGGGGTCCCTGCTCGGCTGCGGCGAGCAGGCGGTGCGCGAGCGTCGGCGTGCCGCGGGCATACGGCCCTGCTACAAGCTCGTGGACACCTGCGCGGCGGAGTTCGAGGCCTACACCCCGTATTATTACTCCTGTTACGAGCGGGAGGAGGAGCCCCTGGCCGGCCCCCACGCCTCCACGGAGAGGCCCAAGGTGATGATCCTGGGCGGCGGGCCCAACCGCATCGGGCAGGGCATCGAGTTCGACTACTGCTGCGTGCACGCCTCCTTCGCCCTGCGCGAGGAGGGGTACGAGTCCATCATGGTCAACAACAACCCCGAGACCGTCTCCACCGACTACGACACCTCCGACCGCCTCTACTTCGAGCCCCTCACCCTGGAAGACGTGCTGGAGATCATGGAGCGGGAAAAGCCCGAAGGGATCATCGTGCAGTTCGGGGGCCAGACTCCGCTGAACCTCGCCGTGCCGTTGATGCGCGCGGGAGCCCCCATCATCGGCACCAGCCCCGACTCCATCGACCGCGCCGAGGACCGCGACCGCTTCAAGGCCCTCCTTCACAAGCTGGGGCTGCGCCAGCCCGAGAACGGCACCGCCCGCTCCTACGGGGAAGCCCTGGAGGTGGCCCACCGCATCGGCTACCCGGTGGTGGTGCGGCCCTCCTATGTACTGGGAGGCCGGGGGATGGAGATCGTCTACGACGACCATTCCCTGGAGGAGTTCATGTCCGGCGCCACCGACATCTCCCCCGACCACCCCGTGCTCATCGACAGGTTCCTGGAGGAGGCGGTGGAGATCGACGTGGACGCCGTCTCCGACGGGCGCGACGTCGTGGTGGCGGGGGTCATGGAGCACATCGAGGAGGCGGGCATCCATTCCGGGGATTCCGCCTGCGCCATCCCTCCCTTCTCGCTGGGAGAGGCCATGGTGGAGGAGATCAAGGAGGCCACCCGTGCCCTGGCGCGTGAGCTGGAGGTGGTGGGGCTGATGAACGTGCAGTACGCGGTGAAGGACGAGCTCCTCTACGTGCTGGAGGTAAATCCCCGCGCCTCCCGCACCGTCCCCTACGTGTCCAAGGCCACGGGGGTGCCCTGGGCCAAGGTGGCCACCAAGGTGATGGTCGGCAGGAGCCTGCGCGAGCTGGGCATCGCCCGCGAGGTGGAGGTAAGACACATCGCGGTCAAGGAGGCGGTGCTCCCCTTCAACCGCTTCTTCGGGGTGGACACCATCCTGGGCCCGGAGATGCGCTCCACGGGGGAGGTCATGGGCATCGACCGCGACCTGGGCATGGCCTACGCCAAGTCGCAGATCGCGGCGGGGTCGCTGCTGCCCAGGGAAGGGAACATCTTCATCAGCGTCAAGGACGCCCACAAGCGAGAGATCGTCCCCATAGCGCGCCGGCTCTCCGAGCTGGGGTTCGGGATACTGGCCACGCGGGGCACCTCCGAAGTGCTGCGCAACCACGGCGTGGCGGTAATGGAAGTGAACAAGATGCACGAGGGGCGACCGCACGTGGTGGACTACATGAAGAACCGCGAGATACAGCTCATCATCAATACCCCTTCCGGGAAGCGCCCGCGTACCGACCAGTGGTCCATCCGCAGCTACGCCGTGCTCTACAACATCCCTCTCATCACCACCCTGAGCGCGGCCCGCGCCGCCCTCAACGGCATCGAATCGCTGCTCAGACAGGGCCTGGAGGTGAAGCCCCTCCAGGACTGGCACGGATAAAGCCGGGGGCCCGTGAGGGATTTTGAGGGCCCGGCTCTGCTCGCGGTCCTCGAGCTTTGAGCATGAAATAGGCCGCGGTGGCCCCATGTTGCTGGTGGGGGCCGGGAGCAGCGCATACAGGGAACCGCCGTCCGCGCCGGCGCGGCGCAGAAGCTCATTCTTTCGGGGTGAGGACCTTGCTGAACAGGAGCGGCGTCGCCGCGTCGTAATACTCCAGCGAGAGGACGTGTCCGTCCCACTCCCCGCCCCGGGGCATGTTCCCTCCCCAGAAAACGAGCTCCACGCTGCGGGTGGAGGAGGGAGGAACCGCTGTGGTGCTCAAGGGGGCGTCGGGGCACGAGGAGCGGTACTGCATGGGCGTGAAGGTCCTCTGCCTCTCCAGCGCGGCCGGGTCTTTTTTCCTCACCAGGACGAGGTGAAAGTCCTGCGGGTAGAGCTCCACGGTGCGAGTGCTCCGGTTGAAGGCCTCCAGCTTCACCAGCAGAATCCTCGTCCCTCCCGCCTCCGTTACCGTGCACTCGCCCACGGTAAAGCGGACGTCGGGGGCCCCCACTAGGGCTCCCGCCACCTTCACGTCGCCGCGGTCGATGTCCGCCGCGAACACGAACCACAGCGCGAATCCCAGGATGATGACGGGGATGAGGAGCCCTACGAAAAAACGCGACGAAAACAAAACCCCACCTCCCTGTCTTTGTCTCCCGGGGCGTGGGCAGTTTTTGTTTCCGCTCTTAGCAGCCTCTTTTCCTATATAACTATATAATAAATCGTACTAACCCGCATTTATCATATCAAATCCCGAAGGACTACTAGCTAGCTTTGCTAACCATGCATCAGAACAGGCCTGTTGGCGATATGGCTACTTCGAGAGGAGAAAACCCAATGGGTGAAGGCGAAAACGGGCGCCTTAGACTTGATTTCGACCGCCATCTGAGACTGGAATTCAGGGGTGCCAAGGCCACCACAGACGCGGGATTGCTGGCGGTGAGAGAACTGGACGGGGCGCTGGGACTCACCGATATGGCGGGGGCGATGATACAGGACGGAAGGACGGGCAAAAACATCAGGCACCAGATGACGGGGCTACTCCGCCAATCAGTTTACGCCAGGCTGGCCGGATACGAGGACGTGAATGACCACGAGCGCCTCTTCCGTGACCCCGCCATGCGGGCTGTTGTCGGGAAGAAGGCCTTGGAGAGAAACGCAGCGAGCCAAAAGACCGTATCCCGCTTCGAGGCCGAGACCTTAGCCAAGGAGGAGAACATAAGAGCGCTTGCCGCCATCAACCACGCCTGGGTGGCCAGGGCGATGCGCGTCACCAAGGGCAATAATGTCATCCTGGACATGGACTCACAGGAGTCCCCGGTGCACGGCAGCCAGGAGGGATCGGCCTACAACGGGCATTTCTGCTCCCGCTGCTATCACCCGCTTTTCGTCTTCTGCCAGCATGGCGACTGCGAAGGGGCGATGCTGCGTCCCGGCAACGTCCACTCCGCCGACGGCTGGCGGGATCTCCTGGAGCCCATCGTAGACAGATACAGGGCCTTAGGCAGAAAGCCGTACTTCCGGGGAGATGCAGCCTTCGCCTCCCCTGATATGTATGAATACCTAGAGGAGGAAGGCATCCTCTACGCCATCGGGATCAAGGCCACCGGCAGGCTGTATGAGGAGATAGACCATCTCCTGACCCGCCCGGTGGGCAGGCCGTCCGCCAGGCCCGAGGTAATCTATCATGACTTCTCCTACCGGGCGGGCTCCTGGGACAGGTCCAGGAGGATCATCGCCAAGATAGAGTGGCATCAAGGCGAGCTCTTCCCCAGGGCGGGGTTCATCATGACCAACCTCAAGGGGAAGCCGAAGAGCGTGGTGAGGTTCTACAACCAGCGGGGCAGATGCGAAAACCATATCAAGGAAGGCAAGTACGCCCTCTCCTGGACCCGGCTATCCTGCACCAGGTACGCAGCCGACCAGGTGAGGCTGGCCCTTTTCGTGCTGGCCTACAACCTGGGCAACTTCCTCCGGCGCTTCGCCCTTCCCGCAAAGATATCCCACTGGTCGCTCTCGAGCGTCCAGCTCAAACTGATCAAGATCGGGGCCAAGGTCATTAATCATTCCAAAAGGACGGTCTTCCAGATGGCGGAGGTGGCCATATCGGGGGAGTTATTCGCCGAGGTCCTTGTCCGCATCAGATCCCTGGCTGCAGCCTTCACCTGAGGCAACGGATAACGAGAGGAACTGAATATGGAACACGCCGTAAGCGCTCAAGCTTCCCCGGATATCGCTGAAATTGCAGCTCTAGGCGCGAAAATAGGAAAGAGCATCATGGGGAAAGAAGAATGCCGGGGCTTTGACGTTTTGACTTACCTGAATTTGGGTAGAAATATGATGCCTGGAGGTGTATATGGGAAATCTCGGAACAAATTTCTAACATAAACAAGTATTTCCCATATACACCTCCTAATGTCGATATTATACCATCCAACAGGCAAGCTGACGCAGGTAGAAGACCTTGGGTTTCAGCGAGGGTCTGCCCACAGGCCTCGTCGTCAGGTGGTCTATTTCCTCGTGTGGCCTGCTGCTTGCCTTTGTCCGCATGGCGTAGAGGATGCCTTCATTCTCCAAGTATTCGTAGATATCCGGGATTATAGGAGTCCATACAAGAGGCGCGATCTTCATAAAATTGGGCCGAGCCCCAGCGACAAGTGCTATACGCAAAACTCCCACTCCTTTGAAATCATGGTTTCGTCTCTACATCATGGGGACTTGGTCTGTCCCAAATGCCCGGCATGAGCAGTATGGCGCAGGTTATAAGCTGACGTCATCGAGCACACTGGCAAGCTCTTTTGCAGATTTATCCCAAGTATATTTTGATATCTCAGATTCTATGCCTTTGAACTCAAGCCGGCCCGTCTTTTTAAACTCATCGATCATCTCCCTAAGGGCTGACTTTACCTCGGACTTATCTGAACAGGCATATCCAGCATTTGTTTTTTCGATCAGGCTGCGAAGAAGCCCTTCCCTGTTTGTTATAGCGATGATCGGGCGTCTCGCACCGAGATACTCAAAGACCTTACCGCCATAGAGCTTCGAAGTGTAAGGATCACTCCACTGAATTATTAGTAACGCAGTCGATTCTAGCTGTTTTCTTAGCGCCTCTGAGCGTACAACTACATCATGAATCTCGACAATTTGCGGGTTCTTGACTCCCATTCCGCGCATCTCAAAACGGTTTTCTCCCTAATTATCCACCGGGCTGGGGACATCGGCGATAGGCGCTTTCGGGAACGCCGAGCAGGGCAAGAACCTGCTTCTGCAGCTCGGTCAAATCGGGTTCGAACCGCTGAACCTCACGCCCGTTTTGCAGAAGCGTATGCCTCTCGACCAGGCTGAAGAGACGGAATATCTGTTCCGAGGTGGGCCGGTGGTTCGGCCTCTCCTCCGGGTAGAGGGGGATGTCCTCGATACCCTCCCTCTCCATGGCCTTCCGCAGCTCGCGCTCGATGAGCGTACTTACGAGCAGGGCGGCGAAGAAAAGGAAGAACAGGACCTCGATGCGGCCCTCGTCCTTGAGGAGAACCGGCGCTATCTCCAGGACCGATTTTACCTGGCTGAAGCGCTTCTCGATCATGGGCTGGCGCTTGTGGGCCTCGAGGACCTGCCCGGGAGTGAGGGACCTGTCGTTGCTGAGCAGCGGGTACATCCCGTCGCTTCTGCGGTCGTAGGCCACCGCCTCCTCGTCGAGGGCCCAGGTGATCTCCCACTCGAGCTTGGTCTTCCTCACGAACTTGGTGTCCGGGCCTGGACGCCCCGGCCGGTCCTGGCAGAACGAGTGCTCGGCAGTGGCAGCAAGCGAAACCCGGAGGTAGCGCGCCACGCGCCATCTCTCCAGGATATCGTCGATGGCCCTCTGCACCTCGTAGCGCGAGCGCTTGCGAGCCCGGGGGCCCAGCTCCCGCCGGGCGAGGTCGTCCAGCTCCTGAGAGGCCGAGGCGATGCGGTCGGTGCGGGCCTGGGTCTGGTGGATGCGCAGCAGCGAGCTCAAGACCCAGGTCACCGGCCATCCCTCCCCCGAGGGCAGGTGATGCCTCCAGACAAACCAGCGGTCCCGGGGCAGCCCCTTTCCCCTCGGCTTCTCCCGATCGATCACCTTCTCCCAGGCGGGCTCGTGATCCTGCACCCACTCCCGGAACAGCCTGTCCTCGATGCGGCTGCGGGGCAGGACGGTGACCAGGCGGCCACCATGACCGTCGATGTAGTCGAGGGCGTCTTCATTGCAAAGCTTTCCGTCCGCGACGTAGAGGAAGTCCGATCTGCCGCACGCCCGTACCAGCGCCTCCCAGGTCTCCTCATGGGCACGGGAATCCGAGGCGTTGCCCGCCTCGCAGCGGAACATGACCGGCACCCCCCCGTCGGCGGTGGAGGTGAGGATGAAGAGCAGCTGTTTTAAGTCCGGCCGCCTGTCCTTTGAGTAGCCGTAGGTGATGAAGGGGGCGCGCTTGCCCCGGATGCTCCTCCCCCTGGCCCGCGCGTACTGGCCCGAGAACTTCACCGTGGTGGAGTCGTTGTGCAGCTCGGATAAGGAGAGGGAGAAGCGTTCCGCGGCCGCGATGACCATCTCGGTGAGGAGGCTCCCCCGGTCCGCGTCAAAGAGCCGGTCCAGGGCCCTGCCACACATGTCGTCGGTGATCCTTTCCGCTTCTTCCGGCGCGAGCGAGAAACCCTCCGGCGCGTAGGTCGAGACCACCTCCCCCAGGCGGTAGATGGGCTCCCGCTCGCATACGATGGAGCGCAGCAGCACCCCGAGCCTTCCGGCATAGGTGAGGGCGCAGCGGGGATCTGTAGTGGGGACGGCGCGATCGAGGAGCTCCTCCAGCCCGAGGCGGGCGGTGAAGTGGTTGACGAGGGGCAAAGGACCCAGGCGCTCGCTCGCAAGCTCGAAGGACCCTTGCTCCATGCTCCCCCCTTGACTCCTCTCTCTACTTGCTATACTATAATAGCAAGTTTAAGCTTTTGTCAAGAGGTCACGGGATGAAGGAAGAAGAGAGGCAAGGTAAAGGCCGCATAGAGGAGATCAAACGCAGGATATCCGCTATGGACCTTGTCTGCGCGGGCACGCTGCAGAGGCGCATGAAGACCTGCGGCAGGTCCTACTGCCGGTGTACCTCCGACCCCAAGGCGCTGCATGGCCCCTACTACGAGTGGACCCGCTACGTGGACGGCCGCCTTGTCCACAGGACGCTGTCGCCGGAGCAGGCGGAGATGCTCGAGCAAGCTATTGCCAACCACCGTAAGATAAAAGCCCTCCTCGACGACTGGAAGCACGAATCAGCCGAGATCATCCTTGGGGCGAAGAAGGCAAAAGGCTAGCTGAGCTGGGAACTTAATTCGGAGAAAACTCTTCGGAGATGCGCGGAATGGGAGTCCAGCTGTTAGGAAAAATTGAAAAGTAGACACTTTAAAATTCAAAAGTGGACCCTGGGAAACTCTCCCAATGGATAGACTATCGATTTGACCATCTTATCCTTCCACCATATCCTGATCTCCATGGCGCC
>JACIXD010000021.1 GCA_014360645.1 Actinomycetota bacterium
TGATATGGCTCAACGATCGGTATTTATGCTGGAGATGGTCCGCTACCAGGCTTGTTCAAGATGAAAAACGTGATGAACAGTGGATTGTAGAGAGGAGTGCATTATGTCAGGGCCTCGGGCGGGCCCAAAAGGAGCAGGTTCTCGTGGTTCTTTATGAAGCGCAGGCTGCGGAGCTCCGCTACCACCTTGGGGTCGAGGTCGGGCAGGTAAGCGAAGTCGAAGCTCTCCAGGGTCTTTACCTGCGGGAAGTGGGCCAGGCGCATGAGCATGGTCTCTCGCTTTGTGGCGCGATCGGCGAGCTCCAGCCTGAGCACGCTGGCCAGGAAATCGCCGTAGGATTGCTTCTTGCGGGTGGCCTCGAGCACCAGCTCGTCTAAGGCCCGGGCGGTGGCGTTTAGGCCGACGGCCTCGAGGTCATCAGCTATCTCCACTCGCCACCTCCTCATAGACGGAGAGGTCGCGTTTCTCCACCACGTAAGGGGAAAGTCCCATCTCCTCGAGCCTTACCAGCGTCTCTAGAGCCTGCTCAGCTCCCGGTACCCCCTGCCAGTGGTCCGGGTTGAGGAGCCGGGCGCCCGCACCCTTGGGCCTCCTCGCATAGGAGGCCAGAAGGGCCCCGCGGGTCGAATAGATGATCACTTCCTGCGGGGTTGCGCGCAGTCTGATCTCCTTGCCGGCGAAGGCCGCCGGAGCGGAGTAGAGGTTGCCCTCGAAGGAGATGAAACAGTCCCGGGAGACGCTTCTGCGGTGGCTTACCGCGTAGGCAAAGGGCTCTGAGGGAAGCGGCAGCAGGTAGGAGCGCTCGAGCTCCAGGCGCTCTGCCGGCGCCATGCCGGTGGTGGCATGGGTGCGGGCGTTGTAGGAGGCGTCGCAGCAGGAGAGCTCGTACTCTAAGTGCTCGAGGTCCAGGAAGGTATGGGCATAGAGGAAAGTCTTCACCACCCCGATGGGCCGTTCCACCTTGCCCTTGGTCTGGGCCCGGTAGGGCCAGCAAGCCCGGGTGCTGGTGCCGTAGTGGGCGCAGAAGCGCAGCCACTCATCGGCGATCACCGCGTCCTCACCCGGGCGGCGGGGCCTCACCACCACCGGCTTCTGGTTATCTAAGAGGACTTCTTGCAGTATGCCGCCCGCGGAGGAGAAGGCGTCGGCGAGCCCCGCTATGAGCGATTGCCTGGTCTCATCGGGGGTCACCAGCGTCTTGCGCCAGCGGGAGAAGCCGAGCAGGTACACCAGCAGGATCACGGGGGATCTGCCGGAGAGGAAGGAGACCTTGGCCTCGCCGAAGTCGGCTTGGGCCTGGTATCCGGGCAGGGTCTCAAAGCGGACGGTGGCTATCTGGGCCAGCTCCTCCCGCCGGGAGCGCACGTAGTCCTTGACGATGGTGTAGCCGCCCTCGTAACCCAGGGGCTTGAGCCTCTCGTAGATGATGGTGGACCTCATCTTGGGCCGCATCTCCAGCCAGCTGTCTATGACCATCTTGAAGGCATCCAGCTTGGAGCTCCGTTCTCTTCCCTTTGCCTGGGGAGGCTCCTCTTCCTCGCAGAGCCTCTTGGCGGTCCTTCTGTCTATCCCCAGAAGTTCCCCTATCTCCACGTAGCTCATCCCTTGAGCGCGCAGGCTCTTGGCGTCCATCCAGGTCTTCTCCCGGTACATAGAACCCCTCCTTTCTTTTCAAAAGAGGGATTCTTCCTGTCTCTGTCGTTATCCTATTAGCTTGGACTGCTATGTACATTTCTATTCCGCCATAATGTGTACATTTTTACACCGCCGTGGACACCTACTGCCGGTGTACCTCCGACCCCAAGGCGCTGCATGGCCCCTACTACGAGTGGACCCGCTACGTGGACGGCCGCCTTGTCCACAGGACGCTGTCGCCGGAGCAGGCGGAGATGCTCGAGCAAGCTATTGCCAACCACCGTGAGATAAAAGCCCTCCTCGACGACTGGAAGCACGAATCAGCCGAGATCATCCTTGGGGCGAAGAAGGCAAAAGGCTAGCTGAGCTGGGAACTTAATTCGGAGAAAACTCTTCGGAGATGCGCGGAATGGGAGACCGGCCCACCTCGGAACAGATATTCCGTCTCTTCAGCCTGGTCGAGAGGCATACGCTTCTGCAAAACGGGCGTGAGGTTCAGCGGTTCGAACCCGATTTGACCGAGCTGCAGAAGCAGGTTCTTGCCCTGCTCGGCGTTCCCGAAAGCGCCTATCGCCGATGTCCCCAGCCCGGTGGATAATTAGGGAGAAAACCGTTTTGAGATGCGCGGAATGGGAGGTTGGCGGCGAGCTCAGCGACGATTTTGCCGTCATCCCATCGCACCCTTTTTACCCTGTGGCCCTTCAGTCCCAGAGTCAGGCGTAGTAGACTTGAGATGTGCATTTCTCCCTCCTGTTTCCTGGTCATGTTTACAGCAACCAGAAAATAGGGGGAGAATGCCTTTATGGCAAGGTTTGCTTGGGTTCAGCTACACACAGATTCTTGTGAGGACCCCTGATATGATATCGTCTACTTCGGACATATCAGATTACCGCAAAACAGTTTCGGATCACTTACGACCTCATGACATTGCTTTGTAAAACTCTATCAATTTCGTAGCCTCGCTCTCCCAGTTGTATTTATCCTTTATCGCTTCCTGCCCGCGTTTTCCCATTGCCTCAGCCTCCTCTTGGTGTTCCATTATCCAGGTAATTGCCTCCGCTATTTCCCTCGGATCTAAGGGATTCACCAATATCCCGCACCCTGTCTCCTCAATTATTCTCCTCCACAACGGAAAATCCGACACAATTACCGGCAAACCTGCGGCCATGTATTCAAATAGCTTGGTTGGTTGTGACTCCACGTGATTTGGTAAAGGGTGAAACGTTAAAATTCCGGCACGCACATTCCCTAATCTATCAGCCAGATTCTCTCGATCCTGCCATCCAATATACTCTACATGCTCCCATCCTAATATGTTAGCAACATCATTGCGCAGATAATGCGGATAGAATCGGCCCGCTAAAATCAATCTCACATTTATATCCTTGCCTACAAGGTTTAATGCATGTATCACTTCCTTGATTCCTCGCTCCTCTGAAATGACTCCCATATATATTACGTATTTTGGTCTCTCCCCGTATGGAAAACGTTTACCCATCCTAAATTCTTCCAACAAAGGGAAGTTCTGGACCATTATCGTTTTATGCCTAGGAAAACGCTCGAGTATGGTCGGTGTTGCAGCAACTGTTCCATCTATCATATGCGAAGTTACATATTCGACTACCCAAGCTAAAAATGATGCCGGCTTCCGCATTATCCGGGGAATCCAATCCTTGCCCATGATCTGTTTGGGTACATCCTCATGTACATCATAGATAACACGAGCACCCTTTAGTTTAAGAAATAACCCGTATATTAGAAGCTCGGGATCGTGTAGATGATATATATCGCCTTCTTCTAGGTCGGCCAGTTGATATGCTTTCCTAGTGAGAAACAACATCCTGGCCATACGATTCTCTGGCTCAGGCAATCCAGCTACTCTTACCCCTTCTACAACTTCGGTATACTTTTTCCTTGCAATCAATGTCACCCTATATCCATTAGCTACCAGGGTCTTGGCCTCCTTATGGAATATCCTGGTATCGAACGCAGGGTGTACAGTTGAAATATGCACGACCTTTTTCATTATTTTCTGGCATTCTCCTTACAAACCATACCGTCTTCTTCTTATGCCAAGTATTTCTACAATCTTATCCTTAATCATAAAGAGCATTTTTGACGAAGGGAATTCCTCGTGCCTTCTTTGTGGAAGTGCCAGAATGCTCTCCCATTCTTCCAACGAAATGCCAAGTTTTTGAGCGATATATTTCTTGTCTTCCTCAAGTAGCTCCTCGCTTGGATATGGTGGTTCTTTTAGTTGCTCAAGTGCCGCTTCTCTTGTCATTTGACCAGAAAGTATCATGCTTGAATAATGTGCCCTTCTCTTATCAATACCAAATTTCATGGGTAGGTAATATCCCTGGAAAAAGCGCGTTAAGACCGATTCATAATGTTTTGCTCCATAGTCTCTCCAGCCCAGTTTATTGATCAAGTATTCTTTTGCCTCAAATCTCTTATATGGAATGTAATCAAGCAACCTGATTTCCCTGACACCTTTAATGAAAGGGTAGTAGAAATAACGTTTCCAGAAACTTAACATGGGGAAATTTCGCAATGGCCTTGACCCGAATTGCCTATGTATTGATAACATGTGACGGAGATCACCAGCATTATAACCCCATGATGCAGGCAATATCGATTCAGTTGCTAGATTTCCCCCCGTCAAGATGTATTTAATCCCTTCTTTTGCAGCCTTGTCATATAAGGCCGCAAGGAAAGCATGGTCTTGAGGAATCTCGCAGTTCTTAACCGATGCTTTATAAAAAGCCAGCTGCAAATCTACCATTTCATACCAATCTACTGATATTATTTCTAAATCGACCTTTAAACTATCCGTAATACTCTTTACATTACTTGTAGATTGAGCGGTATTCCACCCGGTGTCGATATGGATAGCAAGTGGCTTTAGCCCAGCTTCAATAGCGATACATGCCAGATATGAGCTATCTACACCACCACTAATGCCTAAAATTGAATCATATTTTCCATGCGCTCTTGATGATTTGATGCTATCTGTTATTTGTTTAAAATGTATCTTTTCTTTATCCTGTGTAGCTCGTATCAGTATGGGCTTAACATTATGCTCGAAATAATCACAGAAACCACATATACCACTAACATTAAATGTTATTTCCTCCGCCGAAGTGTCCATAACGCAACGATTACACATTCTATATGAAGTTTTCATTTTATTAGTCCCTGTTTTTGCTCAGTATATCTTCATAGATCCGATTCAACATGCCTACAACCCTTCTTTCACCAAACCTATTCACGCAATCCCTCTTAATTTCTATAGGATCATATAGCTTCAACTCGCTTACCATTTTACGCATGGCTTCAGCCATTTTATTATTACTACCAGGCGGCACCAATATTCCATTCACATTATTTATTATGTCTCGTGGGCCACCACAATCTGTGGCAATAACCGGCTTACCACAAGCAAGTGCCTCGATTATGACAACACCAAAGGTTTCATAATAGCTGTTTAGAACAAATATATCGCATTCCAGCATCTCCCGTAATACATTATTTCTGTTAAGATAACCAAGAAATTCTACTTGGTTGCGAATGCCAAGTACGTTTGTTAATTCTTCTAAACTTCTTCTCTTAGGCCCATCGCCTCCTATGCGCAAATATACGTTCTGTCCTTTAAAAGAATCTGCAAACGCTCTTATCAATCCCTCAAAATTTTTCCCATCAACCAAGTTACCGATTGATATAATTCTCACTCCCCCATGACTATGATTTCTATTAATGTCATCAATATCTATACGTTCAAAATCTGTATCAAGTATATTCGGAACACATTCAATTATGTTGTTAATTTCCGGGTATCTTCTCTCCAACTCTTGGCAAAGAAAGCTGCTGACACATATAATCCGTCTTGCTTTTCTATATGTCTGTCTTATTAATTTGTCTTCCCATGGCTTTATCCTATTTGTTATATGTGCGCTGCTATGTTCTGTTATTACAAATGGCAACTTATACTCCTCTGCGATTTTCACTGCGATAAAACCGGCAAAGACAGCATTATGAGCATGCAAAATATCTGGCATTCCGTTTTCCCATGAATAATTTTTAAATATGCTAATACCTATTTTTGACATATACTTCGCCGACAGGTATGGTGTTCTGCCTGGTATCCACATCCAACCATTGTTGCAATAGGTCCAAATCCCTTCATCGTTGATTATCTTATGCTCTTTCCAAGACTCATCCCTGTAATGCCTATAATTAATAAAATCACGGAGCGATCTAGGCATAGGAGATATTACTCCTACTCTCAACCCCGCTCTCTTTAAAGCTTGCGCCTGATGTCGTTGGAATATACCTGCTAAAGGACTCTCTCGATCAAAATATCGTTCCGAAGGAATTATTAATACATGCATATTTCTAGGCTATCTTCTTTATCCGAGAAATAGATGCCAAGCTGAATGAAATCATCAACCAATGTGGAGCCAATGCCATTACCGAACTCGAGCTCCAGCTAGCAATCGTGAAGCCAACCAAGGATAGTAGCAACGCTTCGCATATCATTTTCATTATTCCCTCCAGCCTTTTATAAGCTTTCCATAAATATAACAGGATATTATAATAGAAGAAAAGGTAACCAAAAAATACTAATACTCCATAGTTAACTAATAACTCCAGCCACCAACTGTGAGGGTTTGTTATGCCATGTGTGTAATATTTTGGTCTGTATTCCATCCAATATTCTGCATTGCCAGCCCCCACTCCTAGGCCATAAGTGGAAACAAAAAAAGAAATGCTATTTCTCGCAAGATTCCATCTTGTAGTGCCTTGACCTCCTTGCACAGGTAGTTCAAACATCAGGGAGGATGTGCTTTCTTGAACTTCGGTTATTGTAGTGGACGCAATCATGGGAAACGCGAGATAAAGCACAACTACAAACAGTAAAATGAATAATATAAATCCTATTTTCCTGTAATTCTTTAAGAGGAATAAAAACATCACAGACAGTTCGAGGAAAACTGCAAGCAAATTTCCGCGAGACTGTGCCTTTAATATCAAGTAAATTCCAAGTAATACACATAATACACCAAGTATCTTCAAGGATATTCTTTTGTTATAACGAGTCAAGCTAATGGCGAATGGAATGCAAATCGAAATAAATGTGGCATAGTCATTCGGATTATTGAAAGTTCCTGTTGGCCGGTATCTTACCTGAGAAGCAACTGCAGGATGTAATAGGAGCAACCTCTCTTTGCTATATCCTGATATAGGTAAATGATGCCCAGTTATATTTTCCCATAAGCCTATAAGGAGCAATGCAATCAACGCGCCTATCCATATATTGAACAATCGTCTAAGGTCGTTTTCATTATCAAAATAATAGGCGTGAAAAAAAATCAGGGATATTCCTGTAGTAAGAAACGTAATATTCCTAATTGCATCAAATGTTGAATGGGCCCATGTCACAGAGACGATTGCGAACATCAACCATACGATGAGAAATATCATGAAGCCTTTTATTCTATTTACGTTTGACAACTCCCTTGGGCAATGGGCAAGATACCCGATACAGAAAGCGAACCATAGGGCGATTAGCAAGATCCTTAAAGGGAAGAGGGCGAAGGTGCCAACTTCAAAAGTAAGAACTGCGGAACCAAGGAATCCGGATATAACCGCCATATAAGCAAGAATTCGCTCAATTGATAATATTTTAATATCGGCCTTTGCAAAAATGTATAATAGAACGACGATTATCAACACAATACTGATTGTATATACATAGACATTGAATACATGTGCTGCAATAAATCCAGCTAGTAATGCGGATATCACACAGAGAACCCACATCAACGGGCTTGACCAATTATTGAATATGGTTTTCTGTCTACTAGCAATCTTGCTTATCATCCCTCGCCCTCAGGTTTACAGCAGATTTTGTTCAAGAAACTTCCGCTGCTCTGCTTCATTATTAGCCTGTTAATTGATTCTATCTCTGCACCTATCCTCTCATCCCAGCTCCAGAAATTTGCCTTGGCAAACTCATAAGCACCTTTTCCAAGCCTATCACGAAACGTCTCGTTTTGAAGCAAATCAATAATAATAGATGGCAATCTATCCAGCTCTTCTTCTTCTAGCAATATTCCATTTACACCATTAACAATGATATTTCCAGTATCGCCATTGTTTATAGTAACAATACATCTTCCGGCAATCATGGCTTCAAGTAATGGATTCCCTAGATTCGAAAAGTCATAAAGAGATAGAAAAATATCTGCTGCTGCTAAATAAGTCGGTATTTCAGTATGAGGCACGGCACCAACGAATCGTACATATTCGCTGACGCCTAGCTTGAGAGCAAGATTCTCTAACCTTTCGAGCTCAGGGCCATCCCCGACAATAACAAGCAATGCATCAGGACATTTCTCTACCACTCCTTTTATGCATTTAACCGCACGATCCACACGTTTCCAGCTGACTAATCTGCTGATACATAGGACAACATGATAGTTATCTAATCCAAGAGCTACCTTTGCACGTTGGTATTGCGGTGCCCTATCGAATAAATCCCAATCGACACCGTTCATCCAGAAACATACCTTACTCGTATTAATACCTAGCCCTTGCAAAACTCTATCCCCTTGTGTTCCATCGTTTGTCATAATGATCAAGTCAGCTGGAATTCTTAACCCTACAGCATGCTCCCAGGCTCGTATAAATTTTAACCGCTTCCCTTCCCAGAAAACACCATAACTGGTTCCTTGAAATCTAGCCACTAAAGGTACGCCCAATATAAGAGATATGACTTTTGCCACAGGCATCGCATCAACTTCATAGCCGTATATAACATCAATTTTAGCAATCCGTGATATCTTATATGCTTCTATGAAAGCTCTCATCTGAAAATGCAACCACCAAATGAGCCGAACAATAAAGCTTATTTCTTTAATTTTCATTAGATACGAAAGGAACGAAGGAGTCATAAAACGAATGACATGTATGTTCTTGGCGATATCGTCATTGATATCATCTCTTTTGTTTCCCGTTACGAAATATACATTCCATCCATTTTCAGAATAAACAGTAAGAGTCTTGTATAGGGCAGGGCCACCCTTACCGTCACCAAGCGACCAATAATCCAATGCAGATATTATTAAGATAGCTTTCTTCTTTTTCATCTAACCTCTCCGGAGCTTCTTCCTCATCCATCGAATAGACCGATTAGCGATACCATAGTATAGTGATAAATCTCCTGGCTGAGGAAGTATGACCTTCGTCCACCTATTTCCTGAAATGCGACAATAAAAGAATAGAGCCAGGAGGAAAGTGACCGAATACGATGCAGTTGATGCCCATGCAGCTCCGACAATTCCGTAGCGAGGAATCCAGATGCTGTTCAAGGCCACATTCGTAACCACAGCCGCCAAGCCTGTATAGATGTTTAACCGCGGAAAACCGCGACCGGCAAGGTCGTTGGCCAGAACCCGACCGGCGCTAAGCATTATTACCCCGATGATTAAAGCTCGTAGCGCTCCGACGGCAGGCAAGAACGCTTCTGAAAAGAGAAAAAGTATTATCCAGCGGCTAAGGAGCGCCAACACCAAGGCTCCGATTGCGGTTGTCCATAACACGGTGCGGGCCACAAGAGGCGTAAAGTCTTTCTGTCTCTCCTCTTCTCTTTCCGCCGCTATTCGTGGAAAAAGAACTGTACTGGCTGAATGAGAAACCATCCATATCTTCTCGATGAGCCCAACCGCAATGGCATATAATCCAACCGCTGCAGGATCAAGAAATATATTTACCATGAACATATCGATCCGATAGTTCAGGAAGCCAAGAATGTTAGCCAGGTGTGCTTGTGCTCCGTATGCTGCAGCCTTTTTAATATAAGTCTTATTCGGCTTGAGAATAATCCCATCAGCAATTCGTTTTGCCAAGATAAACACAATAATATTGACAATAAGCCAGGAAAATATCCCGGCAAGCACTGCTCCGGTTACATCTCCCTTTGCTCCCAGCAGGGCAAATGCGATAAAAGCAAGAAAGAGGACGGACTGTATGATCTGGACGTAATTGTACTCTTTGATGCGCTGTGCTCCCAGCAAGATGCAGTTGACATAAGAGAAGAATAATTCAAGTGGTACGAGGGTCAACGCTATAAGTAGATAATTAAGCGAAACGCCTGGGAAAACGGCTTGCCGAAAGAAAAAGACAACAACCAGACCAACGAGTACGCCCGAACCGCCTATGAATAGGCTTAGGAGCGCGTCGTTTCCGAAGATCTCTTGCCGTCGAAAATCCCCGCGAGCTATATAAAATACTGTTGCCGGTCCAATTCCCAAGTTGCCTAACGTCACAATCATGGTCGGCAGAAGCATAGCAAGGGCATAGATGCCTCTTCCTTCTGGACCCAGCATTCTTGCCAAAATAACGGATGCTGGAATTCCCAATAGAAAACTCAAGATGCCGCTGATAAAAGTTATGGCAGTTCCTTGGATGAATTTCCCGTCCTTTTCTCTTTCCATATATACCTTTCTTAAATTCAAAGTGTTTCTGCCTGTGTCGCTTTATCATTTACTGTCTTTGGGGAGTGCAATATTCTCTGCCAAATAATAATTACTGGACCAAGATGACTCCTTTAGCATATATCCTGCTCTTGAGAGAAAGTCAAAAATCTGTGCATAATCTCTTGATATCTCTATAACCACCATTTCTGTTCTTGGCAGGGTTTTCTGTGCACCCTTTAATGCCTCATATTCTGCCCCTTCCACGTCTATCTTCATGATCTTGATGAGGCCGAAGTCTTTGCATATATCGTCGATTCTTGTCAGCCTTGTCTTCTCGACCATTTTGTCTTCCGTTTGTACTTCATTATCTCTTTCGAGATACCCTTGGCCGAAAAAGCCATCTCTAAACCTTATTCTCCCTTGTCTTCCAGATTCGCTCCACGCTGCGGCCTCAATAACCTCTATATTGTCAGCTGCGTTCAAGGAAATATTTCTCCTGAGCTGTTCTGCATTTCTCGGGTTTGCCTCGATGGCGATCACCCGACCCGCTTTACCAACCTTCCTGGCAGCAAGGAGGGAATAATAGCCAATATTACTGCCAACATCAACAAAAACATCTCCATCATCTAATGAACCTAATATCGCTTCATGGATGTCACCTTCCCTAAAAGGGAGTACTAAATAGATGTCGTCTGATCTCTTTCTTATATGGAAAGAGACACCATAGTCTTTAAAGCAAACAGTGCACGGGAATCGGCAAATCAGATTTCGGCGAACCCTCGGATGCAACATGCACCATATGATATCTATAAGAGCGGAAGCGCAGAGCGCTGCTTCATCCCTAATGGATGTTCCTTTCAGGTTTCTCAGGATTCTTGACCAAAGTTTCACCCTATAGTAGACATACCAGGTGCGAAAATCGAATGGTCTCATCAGCTTCTTCAACAATCTTTTCCAGAATCCTTGGGGCTCGCGGCGCGTCATTCTGTAGAGCTTGCCGTACATCTTTCCTACTGCAGCGTAGCTGTATCGTTCTTCAGCGCGTCTTGCGATTTCATCGGGTTTAAAATCCCTATGATGATCTAGCATGAAGTCAATGGTTTGGGCTAATGCGGCAGAATCTCCAGGCGGAACCAGCCTTCCAGCATCTTCAGTAACAATCTCTTTTGGTCCTCCAATATTTGAGGCGATAATCGGTTTCCCGCAGGCCAAAGCCTCGATCAGCACGACGCCAAATGTTTCGACAAGACTGGGGAGGATGAATATATCGCAGTCTTTCATCGCCACTGCAACCTCTTCCCTTGTTTTCAAACCGTGAAAACTAACGAAGTCCTGCAAGCCTAGGCTTTGTACCATGCCTTCGTACTCGGCGCGATTCGGCCCATCTCCCACAACGTCAAGTTTGAAATCATCTCGCCTTTTCCTTAGTGAATCAAGGGCTTCGAGCAAATATGGAATGCCTTTCTTGGGATCCAGCAAGGCTACGAGGAGCAAGCGCTTTTTCTTGCTGACTTCCACAGCATCTCTATTTGGAGGGCTAAAAAGAGCGGTGTCCACGACATTGGGAATCACACAAAACCGTGCCCGGATGCCGTAGGCTTCTATGTGTTTTCTTAAATAATCGCTCACTGGACAAGAAAAAACAGCATGCTTGAAGGTGAACCTGGCTTTCATCAGCTCAAGACCACGCAGTTGGCCCCTAGGAAACGCCGAAGAATGTTCAGTTAACACCAGAGGTATATCGTACCTAATTCCCAACATTGCGGCAGGCACTCCCGCAGAATAAACATGGGCGTGTATGACATCTGGAATGAATCCTTCGCCAACTAGCTTTCGGAATGCTCTATAGATAACATAGAGATAAATCATGTATGTCGTTTTGGGAATAGGGGATTTTCTATAGCGCAGACGCAATGTGCGTATGCCATCTTCAAACTTATCCATTATTTGAACAAGACCTGAAATATCGTTGTCAACTCCCTCTGGATAAAGAACCACGACTTCGTTGTAGAGTGCCGTTGCCTTAACATGCTCGCGCACAAAGCTGCCCGCCACGGGGTTTTTCTTGGAAGGATACCATCCGGCAATATGCAAGACCTTGAGCTTCTCGGTTGCCTGCTCTCCAAGCTCACTCTCTCCATATTTGCTCATCAGACCCTCCCGATATTTGTAAACATGGACAGGAAGCTAACTATCCTGCTAGACGCATGACCATCGCCGTAAACCGGGGTTGCTTCATCGCCTTGCCTGCTTCCCTTGGCCGCTTGTTGTATGGCTTCCGGCTCCCATCCCGCAAGCACGTTCCACCCCGCCTCCACCGTCTCCACCCATTCCGTCTCCTCGCGCAGGGTCACGCAGGGCACCATGAAGAAGAAGGCCTCCTTCTGCACCCCGCCCGAATCGGTGATTATAACCCGGGCGCCCTTCTCCAGCGCCAGCATGTCGAGGTAGGATACCGGCTCGATGACCTTCACCCCCCGTACTCCGATGCCCGCCTCCTTAAGCGCCTTCCTGGTGCGGGGATGGGCGGGCAGGACCACGGGCAGCCCCTCTGCCGCGATCCTCTCCAGGCCCTCCATGATGCCGGCGAGCCTATCGACCCTGTCGGTGTTCTCCGCGCGGTGCAGGGTGGCCAGGGCGTATGCGCGGGGCGAGAGGCCCAGCTCTTCCAGGGCTTTGCTTTTCTTTTCGGAAAGGCTTGCGTAGAGCAGGGCGGCGTCGTACATCACGTCTCCGGTGTTTACCGCCAGCGGCCCGGAGCGGGAGGCATGCCCTGAGAGGAAGAGCTCCCCTGGGCCCCCTCGAGGGAGGAGGCGGCCCCCGTTCAAGACGTTCCCGAAACCCTCTCTCCGGAGGTTCTCCACGGCCGTGGCAGTGGGACAGAAGAGGATATCCGAGCAGTGGTCGGCGAGGACGCGGTTGTGCTCCTCGGGCATCCTGCGGTTGTACGACCTGAGGCCGGCTTCCACGTGGGCCACGGGGATGTGGAGCTTGGCGGCGGCCAACGCCCCCGCCAGGGTGGAGTTGGTGTCCCCGTAGACCAGCACCGCATCCGGCCTTTCTGCAAGCAGCACCTCCTCTACGCGCTTGAGCATCTCTCCCGTCTGGTAGGCGTGGGTGCCGGAGCCCACCCCCAGGTGGTGGTCGGGCACCTTGAGCCCCAGCTCATCGAAGAAGACCTGGCTCATCTCGTAGTCGTAGTGCTGGCCGGTGTGGACGAGGACCTCTCGGATGGGCGTGCCCCCCGCCTCCCGGTTGTGTTTCTGGATGGCCTTGAGCACGGGGGCGAGCTTTATGAACTGCGGGCGGGCCCCCACGACGTCCACGATCTTCATTCCCCCGCGCCCTCCCGCCTCACCGCGAAGAGCGCCGTCCCCCCGCCGGTGTGCCCACAGGGGTCAAGACATTGCAGGAAGGCCTCGTCCCCCTCCCGGCACAGCCCGAGATCCTTTGGGGATATCCTCCGGCTCAAGGCCACGTAGTAGGGGAGGAGGGAGGCCAGGGAGTGCATACACAGGGGCTTTTCGCTGTTCAGCATGAATCCCCTCTCTATGCGGAAGGTGTCCCCCGCCTCGTATGCGGGGCACCTCCCCTTGACCTCCACCACCCTTATCACCAGGTCGCCCGGGTCTTCCATTCTGCCTGACCTCTCCTTCTACCCGCCTTTTTTCGAGGCCCATTCCATAACCGCGGTCGTTACGCTCTCCGCCTCCCCGGGCTCAAGCAGCGGGTCCACGGGCAGGCTCAGCACCTGGGCGCAGGCCTTCTCGCTGTGCCCTAGGCCACCGTGAGCCTTTGCGCGCCCCCGGAAGGCCTCCATGCGGTGCAGGGGCACGGGGTAATAGACCGCCGTTGCTATGCCCCTTTCCCGCAGGTGTTCCGCGAGCTCGTCCCTTCTTCCCTCCCCCACCAGGACGGTGTACTGGTTGTAGGTGGGAAGGGCGCCTTGGGGGTGGGTGAGCACGGTTATTCCCTCGATGTCCCGGAGCGCCCGGTCGTAGAGGGCGGCGATCCTTCTCCT
>JACIXD010000022.1 GCA_014360645.1 Actinomycetota bacterium
CGTTTTCCGCTTCATTCGCAAGGTTCCCCATCTTTACCCCACCAGCATTGCTGTTATTGCTGTTCTGATACATATTTCAGCAATTCTAGCAAGTGATACTTGCTATTTGAAATGAGAAATCCGGGATACAATATGCGGGCGAGTCTCAAGTTGGTTTCAAGGTGGAGGGGGCGGGTGATGCTCGCGGGCCCTGGATCAAAAAGCATGCACGGGCTGCCGTATCCCGGCGCGGGGGATCGCAGTTGAGCGATGGAGGTGTGAGTATGACGATTCCAGACCTGGAGCCGTTCTTCGCTCCCCGGGGAGTGGTGATCGTAGGGGCACGCCGATCCCCCGGATTCGGCTTCATCCTGCCCATGGCGCTGCGGCGCCAGGGATGGGGAGATCGTCTTTACCTGGTCAACCCCGCGGGGGGAGAGCTGCACGGCATGCCGTTGTACGAGAGGGTCGCCGACGTGCCGGGGGATCCCGACCTGGCGGTGGTCATCGTCCCCGCCCCGGCGGTGCCGCGCGCCCTGGAGGAGATAGGGGAGCGCGGCATACGCCACGTCATCGTGGAGAGCGCGGGCTTCGCGGAGACGGGGGGAGAGGGCGCGGAGCTGCAGCAGCAGGCGCTTGAGGCCGCATCCCGCTGGGGAATACGCGTCATCGGACCTAACTGCGTGGGGGTGATCAACACCGCCAACCGTCTCTCCACCGTGGAGGTTGTGGAAGAGGCCTTCACCCCCGGGCCGGTGGCGATGATCGCCCAGAGCGGGGTGTTCGGGAACATCCTCCTGGACAGCCTGCACCGGAAAGGCCTCTTCATCTCCAAGGCGGTGACCCTCGGCAACCGCATGGACGTGAACGAATGTGAGGTCCTGGATTACCTTCACCGGGATCCGGAGACCGCGTTGATCATGATGTACCTGGAGGGGGCGGCCGACGGCAGACTGCTGCGGGAGACCCTGGACCGGGTCACCCGGGACAAGCCGGTGCTGGTGCTCAAGAGCGGGCGCACCGGTGCGGGAAGGCTGGCCACCGCCTCCCATACCGGGAGCCTTTCGGGCGAGGACGAGCTCTACGGCGCTCTCTTCAGGCAGACCGGAGCCGTCCGCGCCTCCACCCTAGATGAGCTTGTGGACATGGCGCGGGTCTTCTCCACCCAACCGCTCCCGGAAGGGAACCGGCTGGGCATAGTGACCTCCAGCGGCAGCCTGGGGGCGCTGGCCACGGACGCGGCGGTGGAGTCCGGCCTCCTTCTCCCGGAGCCTTCCTCCGCCACCGTGGAGAGGGTGCGTGCCGTAGCTCCGCGGTGGATGAACGTGCGCAATCCCCTGGACGTGGGTCCCTCCGGCGCTTTCATCCCGGCCATAACCGCGCTTCTGGAGGAACCCCGCGTGGACATGGTCCTCTCCATCGCGGTGATGCCCTTCGCCGTCTTCCGCGAGTTCAAGGAGCGGGGGGTCTCGGTGCGGGATTTCCTGGGGATCGCGGAGGGATTGCGCGAGAGGGCGTCCGCAAAGCCGCTGGTATTGTGTTCCATCGGCGACGAGGGGTTCGTGCGGGAACTGGACGAGGCGGTGGGGCCGGACATCCCGGTGCTGGGTTCGCCCGAGAGTGCCGCGAGGGCCTTGGCGGCCTTCTACCGCTACAAGGCGAACCTGGACGCGAGGAAGTGGAGAGGGAGGAACGCCTGAGTCCGGGCCGGCAGCGGAGTCCGTCGAGAGCCGCGGCCGGTGCCAGGTAGTCTATCCCGGCGCCCCGGCACGGAGCACGGCAGGGCGGCAGGCACCTATAATCCGTACTACCGCGGCATCATGGAGGAGAGCATAGACTTCGACGAGCTGGCGCGTTTTCTGAAGCAGAGCGCGCTGGCCATGGTGAGAGCGGAAGGGCGGGGGAGCGGCGGTTAGCCGCCGCGCCCCGGTGGGCGGACCGGGGACGGGAAAGGGGGAGCCAGCCATGTTCTCGCTGGAGGGGAAGGTCGCGGTGGTGACGGGTGCCGCCTCCGGGATCGGCAAGGTCACCGCGCTGCGCTTCGCGCGGGCCGGCGCCAAGGTGGTGCTGGCGGACATCGCCGACGCCGGCGAGGTGGCTCGCGAGGCGGGAGGCATCTACGTCAAGACCGATGTGAGCATGGAGGACCAGGTGAGGGAGCTCATGCAGGCGGCGGTCTCCGAGTACGGCAGGCTGACCACCGTGGTCAACAACGCCGGCATCGGAGGCCAGGTCGGCACCGTGGACAGCATCACCCGGGAAGGCATCGACGAGACCCTGGACATCAACTTCAAGGGGGTCCTGTGGGGGATAAAGCATGCCGCGCCACTCATGGAGGACGGCGGATCCATCATGAACACCGCCTCTTACGCGGGCCTCTACGGCACTCCCACCTACGGCACCTACGTCGCCTCCAAGGCGGCCATCATCGCCGTCACCAAGACCGCTGCCCTGGAGCTGGCGCCGCGCGGCATCAGGGTGAACTGCATCTGCCCCTCGACGGTGGATACCCCCATGGCCTACGCAGAGGGAGCGGCCGAGGTGGAGCTGAAGCTGGCCAACATGCTCATGCCGCTGGGGCGCCTGGTGCAGCCGGAGGAGGTGGCCGCTCTTTACCATTTCCTGGCAAGTGACGACTGCGCCATGATCACCGGCCAGGCCATCGCCATCGACGGCGGCATGACCGCGGGGCCCGGTCTGGGGATGATCGGTCCGCTATACGAGAAGATCTTCGCGAAGAGTCTGGACATAGAGGATTTCAAGGCGAAGGAATAGCCGGTGTATCCGGAAGGGTCGGCGGTCGGCAGAGGGATATCGGGAGGTGTTATCATGGCCAAGGTGACGGGGGGAGAGGTAATAGTCAAGTGCCTGCTCAAGGAGGGGGTGAAGAGGATTTTCGGCATCACCGACGCCGGGTACCACGCGGTGATGGCGGCGGCGGTGGCCAGCGGCATCCGCTGGGTGGGCCCCCGCCACGAGGCGGCAGCGGCGCATATGGCGGACGGGGTCTATAAGACCGCGGGTGAGATACCGGTGGTCATGGCGGGCTACGGCCCCGGCACCGCCAACCTGGTCTCCGGCCTCATCTGCTCCCGCGAGGAGGGGGTGCCGGTGGTGGCTATCTCCTCGCAAGCCCGCTCCGGGATCGTCTATCCGTTCGTCTCCGGGGCCTTCCAGGCGGTGAACCAATACGAGATCATGAAGCCGGTGGTGAAGTGGAACGCGGTGGTGCACCAGTGGAACCGCATCCCGGAAGTGATCCAGAGGGCATTCCGCGAGGCGCTGTCGGGACGGCCGGGACCGGTGCACATCGACATACCCTACGACATCATCTTCGAGGAGGGCGACGATTCCGGGCTCAAGTACCTGGAACCCCACCAGTACCGGCCCATGGCCCTAGAGCCGCCGGCGGCGCAGGTGGAGGAGGCGGCCAGGCTCATCGCGGAGGCGAAGAACCCCCTGCTCATGGCGGGCACGGGAGTCCTCAACTCCGGGGGGTGGGAGGAATTCCAGGAACTGGTGGAACTGCTCAACTGCCCCGCCACCACCTCCATGGCCGCCAGGTCCGCCTTCAACAACGACCATCCCAACTACCTCCTGGGCCTAGGCGAAGGGGCGTTGACGGCGCGGCGGGAGGCGGACGTGATCCTGGCGGCAGGCACCCGCCTGGGCAACCTGGACCTCCCCTACGACATCTACTTCGGGGATATCGATGCGCAGAAACTCATCCAGGTGGACGTGGACCCCAGGAACGTGGGCACCAACCGCCCCATCTCCTTAGGCATCGTGGCCGACGCCCGGGCCACCTTGAGGGCCCTGCTGGCCAGGCTCAAGGAGCTGGGAGTCAAACCTGCGTCGGGCGAGGCGGTGCGGAGGTTCAAGGATATCGAGGCGGAGCAGATGGCCATCCTGGAGGCGGCACCGAAGAGTTACGAGGGAGACAAGATCCACCCCGCCACCTCGGTGGAGGCGGCGGCCAAGGTCTTCGGACCCGAGGCCATCAACGTGGGGGACGGGGGCAATACCAGCCTCTTCGACGCCCTCTACCTGCGCTTCACCAACCCCCGCACCTCCCTGGGCATCTTCGAGTTCGGCCACCTGGGCACGGGCATCCCCATGGCCATCGGGGCCAAGCTGGCCAACCCCGACAAGGACGTGTACGTGATCACCGGGGACGGCGCGGCCGGTTTCAACTTCATGGAGATGGAGACGGCAATACGGGAGAAGGTAAAGATCACCGTCATCGTCCACGCCGAGGAACACTGGTGCATGGAGGAGATCGAGCAGCTGGCCTTCTTCGAGGGGGACGCCTCCAGGGTCATCGCCTGTCAGCAGGCGCCGGTGCGCTGGGATAGGGTGGCGGAGGGCATAGGATGCTACGGCGAGTTCGTGGACAAAGCGGAGGACTTGCTGCCGGCCTTCGAGCGGGCCAAGGACCACGAGCTCCCGGCAGTGGTGTGCGTGAAGACGGACTTCTACGCCAACCTCGTCCCGCCCCTGGCCGACAAGTTCATGGAGGTCTACGAAGGCCCGCCGGCAGGGAGCGGCCACCCCGCTTAGCGGCCTCTATCCGAGGGGTCAATCCAAGGGGTCAGGCCCGGATTTTGGATTTGGTCCAAAGACCGGGCCTGGAATGGCCTCAAGGACAAGGACGTCCTCGGAGCGTGATAAGTTACTGGCATCGATGATCGAAGATATGGCCCCACTAAAAATCTCTGGGAGGAGAGATGGAACAGACGAAGACCGCGACCCGTGACTACCGGTCCTACTCCGATACGCCCTGGGGTCTGTGGGAGGTGCTCTACGCGCGCCGTTCCCACCGCAAGTACCTTCCGGGGGATTACACGCAAGCCTTTTTCGGCTCCCTTGAGGAAACTGTGGACCTGGCGCTTTCCACCCGGGGAGCCGTCGAGGGGAGCGTCATGGTGGTCACCGACCCCGGGAAGGTGGAGAGGATAAAGAAGCGCATACACAAGGGGACGCAGGGCAAGATCAACCTCTGGCTCAACCGCTCCCCGGTGGCCGGGTTCCTGGCGCTGGCGGTGGCGCGCGAGGATGTGAGGAGCGAGAGGCCGCGAGAGCTGCCCCTCGCCGCCATGGCGGCGGAGGACGTCGTGCTCTGGCTCACGGAAGCGGGCCAGGGCACCTGCTGGCTGGGTGGGCTGAACCAGAAAGAGGTGGGAACGGCGCTGGGCCTGGGCAGGGAGACCTACGTCTCGGCGGTGATCACCTTCGGAAAACCCAAGCCCCGGGTCAAGGCCATGGACATGGACCACATGCTCTACCGGCAGATATCGAGGAAGCGCAAGCCGCTCTCCGACATCGCCTATCTAGAAACCATGGACAATCCCTATAGCGTACGGGAGCTGTCGAGGGAGCCCTTCTCCGCCCCCGCGGTCCAGGACGTCGCGGGACTGCTGCGGCGGCTGGGGGAAAAGCGCGAGAGCGACCCCGGCGTTCCCCTCGACCTGGCCCTGGATGCCTGCTTCGAGGCCGCCCGCATCGCCCCTAGCGCCGGCAACACCCAGCAGTGGCACTTTATCGGCGTCAGGCGAGAGGATACACTGGAGAAGCTGGCCCGGGCCTGCGGCGTAAATGTCGCGTGGCGGGCCGCCGTGGTGGGTGTCGCCGACCCCGACCGCTCCTACCTCTACGAGATGCTGGAGAAGCCGTTCTGGATGATAGACGTGCCCATAGCCCTCTCCCAGATGTCCCTCATGGCCGCCTCCATGGGCTTCGGGGTGGACGTCTGCGTGGATGGCGTCGACGAGGCGGGGATAAACGGACTCGTGGGGCTGGAGCCGCCTCTGCGTACGGTCGGCGTCCTAGGCCTGCGCTGACATGGATTCATAGACAATCTCTATATCCCGATAAAACAAAAAAGAAGGCGATCGGGAAACCGAATTCCCGACCGGCTGCCGATTCGTATTCTCGTAATTCCCGTTTCGATGACGAGCCGTTATCCTCTACACCTGATCGGCGCGGATGATCGGATCCTCGGACCAGGGTCGGTAAACCAATGACCGGGTTGTGGCGCCCGTGTATGCGGGTGGGGGTTTATGCAGGATGCCCGGTTTACTTGCCTCGAGTCGAGGATTAAAGGAACGCGAGAGAAAGACGAAGAGGGGGACTTCACACACAGCTGAACGCGGCTATTGCCATTCATTAGGGGCGTTTCTACAGCATCTCCGCACCCCATCCGCGGCAGCATTTGCACAACCGGCATCGCTGGAGGCCGGGTGATGATCGGCTTGACCATCGATGGACGGCGGATCGAGGTCGAGGAAGGAACCTCCATCCTACGGGCGGCGGAGGCCGTGGGGATAAAGATCCCCACCCTGTGCGAGCATCCCGCGGTGAGGGCGAGCGGCTCCTGTCGGATCTGCCTGGTAGAGGACGAGAAGGGGCGCATGATCGCCGCCTGTGACACCGTGTCCCGGGACGGGATGTCCGTTGTCGCCGGGAGCGAGAGGGTGCATGAGGCCAGGAAGGCAGTGCACGAACTGATCCTCAGCGCGCACCCCATGCATTGCGAGGTGTGCGAGAAGAACAACGATTGCAGTTGAAAAAGATCGCCGTCAAGATAGGCGTGACCGGCAGGGAGTTTCCCATCAGCCAGGACTATCGCCCTATCATCGATGCCAATCCCTTCTATATATAAGAGACCTTTCCAAATGCATATCCTGCGGGCTTTGCGTTAGAGCCTGTCTCGATGTGCAGGGAGCGGGGACCTATGAGATGCGGCAGACGGGGGCGTTTTCCGCCCCGCCGTATGCGGGGACCTGCCGGTAGACGATTCCGCCTGCGAGTTCTGCGGGCTCTGCGTGTCCATGTGCCCGGTGGGTGCCTTGATGGAGAAACCTTCGCTTCATCTGGGCTACGAGGATCGTGTCGTGGAGACCACCTGCCCTTACTGCGGCGTGGGCTGTACCCTGGCCCTTCGTATAAGGGACGGGAGGGTCATCGGGGCGGGAGCGGGAGTCCCCGGCTCCGTCAACGGTTACAACCTTTGCGTGAAGGGGCGTTTCGGACTCGACTTCGTGCACCATCCGGACCGCTTGAAAAAGCCCCTCCTGCGAAAGAACGGGGAAAGACGGGGTTGGGATTTTCGCTCTTTCGGAGGCCCGTGGACGTGGCGGCCCCCACGGTACCGGGAAAGGCCGCGTTTGTGAGGGGGCATGATGTTGTGGGAAGCCGCCTCCCTTGCATCTGGTGATGGTGTGGGAACGTTGCGGGCAGTCGTGGTACCGGCGGATGCCGCAAGGCGCCTGATGCGCATGTGCCTTTCGGAAAAGAGCTCGGAGGAGACGTCGCTACCAGGCGCGTTGGTGGGGGTGCAGGTCCCCGGTAGGCCATGCTCCCTGATGGAGCTGAAAGCCGGTGCAAATGTCAACGATATCGCCGCGTGGGTGGGATTGGAGGATGGATGTAAGGCGGTTTACCTGTTCGGCGAACGCGATCACGTCGTGGAGCCCGCACACTTTTCCGGCCAGGGCGTGGAGGGTACGAGGAAGGTCGGCTTTATGGACGATAGCGCTTGTATGTCACGCACGGCGATGCTCATGGTCCTGTATGCAGGTCGAAGGTGTTGTGGAGGTTGTGCGCCCGGCAGGACGGCCTCGTCGGCTGCGGCAGGACCCATCCAGGAAATAATGGAAGGAAGAGGCGGAGATGCGGCCGTGGCGGTCTGGAGAGGGCTCTGAAACTGTCTGGAGAGCTGGCCCTCTGCGAGGAACTCGCGCGGGGCCTGGAGCCAGTCCGCGACTGCCTCAGGGGATTCACATCCGAGTTTCTATCCCACGCCAACGGCAGGGGATGTGCGCATGGAAGCGGCGTTTTAAAGAGGACAGAGATAACCTAGGGGGTGGGAGATGAAGAGCATCACGCGACAGAAGCGTACGGAGGAGATAAAGAGGATGCTGGGATCCGCCCGGACCATAGCCGTGGTGGGTTGTGGCACCTGCCCCGCCATGGCCGGCACGGGCGGCGTGAAGGAGGTCGAGGAGCTGGCGCGCCGCTTGGAGGATGAGGGCGTGGAAACAAAGCCACGCGCGGTTCTTACCGTTGCCTGCGAGTCCCTGGCCCCGGAGGCGGAGCGCGAATTCACCGCCCTGCTGCAAGGGGTAGAGGCGGTGCTTGTTACCGCATGCTCTCTGGGGGTGAGGATGGTTGCGGAAAGCACGATCTTGCCGATGCTCCCCGCCCTAAACACCCTGTTCATCGGAAGGGAAGCGGAACCCGGCTTGTTCGTCGAGGAGTGCGCGCAATGTGGGGATTGCGTGCTGAGGGATTTTGGAGGTATCTGCCCCATATGTGAAGGAGGAGGGAGTGAAGATGATACTGGAGATAAAAGAGCAGGTTACGGATATCCCGGGGGTTCACGGCGTACATGTTTCCTTATATAATTTGAACGTTGCCGGCCGAAGTCGAACAAGGAGGGAAGATGCGCAGGAAAGGATTTCTCGCCCTGTTGACCCTCGTTCTCGCCCTTACCCTGGCGGTGAGCCTGCTGGCCGCGGGCTGCGGCGAGGAGAAAGAGGAAAAGAAGGAGGAGGAGAAAAAGGAGGAGGTCACGGTCACCACCCTCCAGAAGGGCAAGCTGCTCATGGGCAGCGACACCACCTACCCGCCCTTCGAATCCATAGGGGATGACGGCAAGCCGGAGGGGTTCGACGTGGATATCGCCACCGAGATAGCCGGGCGCCTCGGCCTGGAGCTCGAGGTGGTGACCACGGCCTGGGACGGGATCATCCCCGGTCTGAAGGCGGACAAGTACGACATCATCATGTCCGCCATGACCATCACCGACGAGCGTCTGGAGGAGATCGACTTCAGCGACCCCTACATCGATTCCAACCAGTCCATCGCGGTGAAGAAGGGCAACACGGATATCAAGAGCGAGGCCGACCTCGCGGGCAAGGTTGTGGGGGTCCAGGTGGATACCACCGGGCAGTTCACGGCGGAGGAGATCCCCGGCATCAAGGAGATCCGCAAATACGACACCATCATCCTCGCCTTCCAGGAGCTTGAGCTGGGCAGGATAGACGCCATCCTCAACGACTACCCCGTCAACGCCTACATGAGCAAGATACGCGGCCAGACGGAGGTGGTGGCCACCATCAAGACCGACGAGCAGTATGGGATCGGCATCCGCAAGGGCAACGACCAGCTCAAGGAGGCCATCAACAAGGCGCTGGCGGAGATGAAGAAGGACGGCACTTACGACAAGATCTTCAAGAAGTGGTTCGGGGAGGAATAGGCAAAAGCAATACGAGCTTGAAGATGTCCTGATGTCGGAGACGGCGGCCCGCGCGCGAAAGCGAGCGGGCCTTTCGCGTTGAAGGGAGGTGTGAAGGATAAACGGAAGGCTGAAGATCGTGCTCTGGGTTCTCGGCATCCTCGCCCTGGCCGCCGCGGTGGCCTTCTTGGCGGTGTTCCTCACCAGGTTCGAGGCGGGAAAGAAGTTCATGGACGAGTTCTTCAGCGGGCGGGTGTTCAAAAAGACCATGCCCTACGTGGCCAGGGGGCTGTGGGTGACCATCAAGCTCGCGCTGATCTCGGAGGTGTGCATCCTGGCCGCGGGCCTCATGGTGGCCTTGGTGAGGATATCGCGACTCATACCCCTGCGCTTCCTGGCCGCGGTGTACATCGATGTCATCAGGGGCATGCCCCTCCTGCTGCAGATCTTCATCGTCTATTTCGGGCTCGCCTACATGGGCATCAACTTGAGCCAGTTCGTGGCGGGGGTGATCGCCCTCACCATCTGCTACGCGGCATACGAGGCGGAGATTTTCCGCGCCGGCATCGAGTCCATACACAAGGGGCAGATGGAGGCGGCGCGTTCCCTGGGCATGGGCTACCTGAAGGCCATGCGCTATGTGGTCCTTCCCCAGGCGATAAGGAACGTCATCCCGCCGCTCTCCAACGAGTTCATAGCCCTGCTCAAGGACACCGCCCTGGTGGCCACCATCGGGCTGGCCGAGGTCTTCTTCCGAGGCCGGGAGATGATGGGAAAATATGCCAGTGTAACCCCGCTCATGGGCGCCGCCCTGTGCTACCTCATCATCACCCTTCCCCTCATGCGGCTGGTGCAGTTCATGACCACCCGCCTCTCCATGAAGGATTGAGGCGGCGAGGCGTGACAAAGGCGGCGGGACCGGCGATGAAACGGTGAAGGGGTTGCCGAGAGGGCCAGTTCGCGCGGGGCGGCGGCGGAGAGCCGTTCGTGCCGGGCCGCGTTATGGGTTAATATTGTCATTGACGCGTAAGGCGGGATCCCGGGAGGGGGATTGAACGGAGAATACATGGTGGAGATCGTTGATCTCCACAAGCGTTTCGGCTTCCACGAGGTGCTAAAGGGAGTCAACCTCAAGGTAAAGCCCTCGGAGGTGCTGGTGATCGTCGGGCCCAGCGGCTCCGGCAAGAGCACCATGCTGCGCTGCGTGAACGGTCTCGAGCACGCCACCAGCGGACACATCTATATCGAGGGCGTGGACATCACCGACCACAAGGTGGACATCAACGCCATGCGTCAGAAGGTGGGCATCGTCTTCCAGAGCTTCAACCTCTTCCCCCACCTCACCGCCCTGCGCAACGTGACCCTGGCGCCGATCAAGGTCAGAAAGATGGACCCCGCGGAGGCGGAGGAGAAGGCCCTCCAACTCCTAGAGCGGGTGGGACTGAAGGACAAGGCCTCGGCCTACCCCGCCCATCTCTCCGGCGGACAGCAGCAGCGGGTGGCCATCGCCCGCGCCCTGGCCATGGACCCCGACCTCATGCTCTTCGACGAGGTAACCTCGGCCCTCGACCCCGAGCTGGTCAAGGAGGTCCTGGACGCCATGAAGGACCTGGCGCGGGAGGGGATGACCATGCTGGTGGTCACCCACGAGATGGGCTTCGCCAAGGAGGTGGGGGACCGCCTCATCTTCATGGACGACGGGCTGATCGTCGAGGAGGGACGCCCGGAGGATATATTCACCAACCCGCGCCACCCCCGCGCGGTGGAATTCTTCTCCAAGATCCTCTCCCACCTCTGACGACGTTCGCGATAACCCCGGCGCTTTCTCTACCCGTGCTGGTCCGGAGACGGTTATCTGTAAGGCTATGAAAAGATACCCGCCTTTGCTCCGGCACTTTCTCTACCCGTGCTGGTCCGGAGATGGGCTTTCCGGCCTCGCCTCGGTTATGAGCATGGCCACGAGCATCACCGCGCAGCCCAGCCATCCCCGCCAGGAGAGCCTCTCTCCCAGCAGGACGATGCCGAAGAGGACGGAGAACACCGGCTCCATGATCAGCACCACCGAGGTGCGCACCGGCGAGATGGCCCGCTGCGCCCAGGCCTGCACGAAGAAGGCCGCCGCCGAGGCGAGGACGCCGCAGACGGCGATGGTCATCCACACGAACCCGCCGGTGGGGAAGACGAAGTCCTCGAAGATGAACCCGGATGCGGTGTGCATGGCCGCCACCACCCCCATCTGCACCAGGGTGAGCAGCACCAGGTCATGGCGCTGGACGAAGCGGTCCATGCAGATGATGTGCAGGGAGTAGGTGAAGGCGCACCCCAGCACCAGGGCGTCCCCCAGGCTTATGCCCTGCCCCGGCTGCAGGGAGAGGAGGGCCAGGCCGGCGGTGGCCAGGACCACGGAGACCATGGAGCGCAGGCCCGGCCGCTTGCGCAGGAAGAGGGTGGAGAGGATGGGCACGAAGACCACGAAGAGCCCGGTGATGAAGCCGGCGTTGCCGGCCGAGGTGTACTTCAGGCCGATGGTCTGCAGGGAGTAGGCGCCGTAGAGGAAGACGCCGAGTACAAGCCCGGCCGCCAGCGTCCCGCGGTCCAGGCCCCTCATGCGGCGCAGGGATACGGCGGCCATGACCAGGAAGGCCAGGACAAAGCGCCAGGCCATGAATACGAAGGGGGTGATCTCCTCCAGGCTCTTCTTGACCAGGGAGAAGGTGAGCCCCCACACCACGGTGACGGCGATGAGGGCCAGCTCCGCCTGCCGGGCCCGAGTGAGGAAAGCACGCCTCTCCATAGCTTGCATCTCCCGCTCTCGTTGTCGGTTCCTTCCAGGCAACGAGAGTAGTATATAGGTGACGAAGGCGAACAGGCGAGGAGGTGTGGCGGTAGAGAGCTGCTCGGGCGTCCTCGCCTGCTGTATGGACATGCGGAACCCTTTCGAGGCGGCGTTGAGGAAGTGGTGCCCGCAGGCGGGGATCGTCTACCACCCCTTTCACATCATCTCCTCCTACGGGCGGGAGGTGGTGGACAAGGTACGGGTGGCCGAGGCCAAGAAG
>JACIXD010000023.1 GCA_014360645.1 Actinomycetota bacterium
CTTATAACCCAGGCAGGGAGGAACGCTACGGGGCGCTGCGCGGCGCTTTCCTTCCCGACCACGCCCTTGACCAGTCCCTCGGCTATTACAGCCGCGGCGTGGCCCTCCTGGCGCTTCCCGCGGCCATGGCCCGCCTGCGCCTAGACCGCGTCTCCGGATACCTCCTCTACGACCCCGCCCACGCCCCGGGGCGCGTGCCGGTGTTCGCCTGCGCAGACTGGGGTGCTCATGATCCCGCGGGGCGCATACCGGTCCTCTGCTTCGACGCCTCGGGGCAGCTCACGGAAACCCGGAACCCGCAGCTCCTTCCCCCGGAGGTGCGCGGCGCGCCCTGAGCCGGCAGGCGCCGGATCGCGCTGAAGGGACCCTGTGGAGTGGCGCCCTCACAGGTGAGAGCGCCTGTGCGCCGACACACCGTGTTTTCAACCTTTAGCGGGGGAGCCGCCCTCCGACCCCTTTCGCCGATGTGGTGGACCGCACCGGCGCCGCCCCTTCAGCGCCGGTCGAGAAAGCGGGTGGCCTTCAGCGCCAGGGTGGGGTCGTAGATCTCGGGCGACTGCACGAACTGGATGAGAGGCACGATGCCCGTAGCCTCCTTCACCCTGGAGACCACTTCCTCCTCCAGGTCCTGGCGCATCCTCCCCGCCACCGAGAGGCGGATGATCAAGCGGTCGGGGCTGTATGGATTGCCGGGGTCTTCCTTTTCCACCACCAGCTGGTATTCCACCATGCCCTTGACCCCGGCGAGCTGGCTCTTTACCGCCTCCGGGTTGACCAGCTTCCCGCCCACGCGGATGACCTTCTCTGCCCGCACCGCGTACGTGGAGGGCATCCTCACCACCAGGCGCTGGCCGCAGCGCCCGCAGTGAGGGCACCTGCCCGACTCCACGGCGGCCATGTCCCCCACCAGGTAGCGGAGGAGCAACGTGCCCCTGCGGTCGAGGTGGGTCACCGCCAGCATCCCCACCTCTCCGTCGGGAAGGGGGCGAAGGGTCTCGGGATCCAGGACCTCCAGGTGGTAGAGATTGGGAGCGCAGTTGTGGTTGCCGCCGAACTCGCAGCACTCCACGAAGGGTCCCTGGCACTCGGTCAACACATATCCGTTGTTGACGAAGACCTCCTCTTCGTTCTCCGACCGTAGGAGCCTCCGCATCTCGTCCCGCACTCCCTCCGGCACCGCGTCCCCCAGGGCCATGACCAGCCTCACCGCGGAGAGGTCTGCCCCCGTCTGGTTGCCGCGCACCAGGAACCGGCGCTCGTAGCGTCCGATGCCCGCCAGCACGCTGGCGCGGTTGGCCTCCGCCAGGCCCAGGGCTTCGTCCATGGAGCGGTGGAGGGGAAAACCCGGCGCGTCCCTCCCCACCATGGCGTTCACCAGCCTCGCCCCCACCGCGGAGGCGAAATGGACGGTGCGGTAGAACCCGACGTGGGGCAGGCTGCCGTAGGGGAAGAGGTTCAGCACCGTGTCCTCGGGCGTCACCCCGCAGATCTCCGCCATGCGCCGCATCTGGAGGGTGAGATTGTACATGTCGTAGGCGGAGTTGAAGAAGGGCGCGGGCGCGCCGGTGGTGATGCCCGAGGTGTAGGTGATCTCGTAGGTAGCATCCAGCACCTCCGTGGGTTCGATTACCAGGAGAAAGGAAAGGGGGTTGTCCAGGTAGGCCTCCTTCGAGGTCACGGGGATGCGCTCAAGGTCCTCGAGGGTCCGGACCCTCTCCACCTCCACCTTTTCCCGGCGGAAGACCTCGCGGTAGTAAGGGCTGAATGCCGAGGCCAGCTCAAGCTGCTTCCGTAGTCTGCTCTCCTGGAGGGCCTTCAGCTCATCGGGATCCATCCAGAGGGGATTGTCCCTGTCCCCCCGGTATACGGGCCATGCCGCGACGAAATCACGCGCCATCTGCGGCGTAAGAACTCCTGCCTTCATGCTCCGCGCAGCCCTCCAGAACTGGAAACAGAGGCCACTTGCACTCCTATTATAATAGTTCGCGGTTTCGTTGGGGCCAGCGGATGGCCGGCTCGAACCCCGTTCCTATTGTCGGCAAGATCTCTTCTCGCTTTCCGGGCATCCACGTCATGGAGGAGATCCGGGAGGCAGCGTTTCTTGTCTATTCGGACTTGCCTGGTCCATATGGCGAGAGGGCGATCCCTCAAGCTCTTTCAACCCGGAGGACGCCCGCCGGGACGGCAGGCCGGTCTCGGCCGGACCATGCGAAGCGTCGCGCCCACCCCGTAGATCCGGCGCCCGGATGGACCCTGCGCGCTGACCACGGTACGGGAGCGAAAGCGGGATCATGCCTCAGCGCTTGTTGATGTCGCACAGCAGGACGGTGAAGTCGTCCTCCATCCTGCCGCCACAGAATCCCTTTAGGCCCTCCACGAGGTCCTGTATAAAGACACCGGCCGCCCGAGAGCCCGCCGTCTTGAGGTATCGCCTCAAGCGGTTTTCCCCGAACATGCGGCGCCTGCTGTCTCGGCACTCCACCACCCCGTCGGTGTAGAAGAAGAGGCGGTCGCCGGGCTCGAGCTGTATCTCCTCGACCTCCAGGTCCGGGTCCTCGAAGGCACCGAGGATGATGCGCTTCCGGGATCCCAGGGTCATCAGCTCCGAGCCCCCGCGTATGAGGATGGGGTCGTTGTGGCCGGCGTTCACGTAGCGCAGGAGAAGCGTTTTCTGGTCCAGCTCGCAGTAGAGGATGGTGATGAAGCGGTCCTCGAGGCGGTGCGGGAAGATGGCGCGGTTTGCCTTGCGCACGATATCCACGGGGTTGCTGCCGTACTTGGCCTCGGCGCGTATGGAACTCAAGGCCAGGGTGGCCAGAAGGGCGGCGGGTATCCCGCTTCCCACCGCGTCTCCGATGACCAGGACCAGGCGGCCTCCCTCCTCCCAGTAGTCGTACCAGTCCCCGCCCACGATACGCGCCTGCTCCTGGTGTGCCAGCACCTTCACGTAGCGGTTCTCCAGGGGTCCGCTGGGGAGGAGCGCTCCCTGGATGTCGGAGGCGATGTCCAGCTCCCGGTCGACCAGGGCGAGATACTGCAGCCTCTTCTGCTCCGTGATGTCGTGGAACACGCAGACCACGTTCACGATCTGCCGCTTCTGGTTGCGGATCACCGAGAAGGAGCCGCTTATCCATATGGTCTTGCCGTCCCGGCGCATGTATTCCATCTCCACCGGACCGGGCTTCTCCCCCCGGAAAGCCGCCTCCACGGGGCATCCCTCGCGCGTGCATTTGCCGGACTCCACGCCCGTCTCCCCGTAGAGTATCTCGTGGACGTGCCTTCCCAGGGCCTCCTCCTCGCGCCAGCCGAAGAGCTCCGCCGCCGCAGGGTTGAAGAGCACCACCTCGCGCTCGCGCCCCACCAGGAAGATGGCCTCGGGGTTGGCGGAGATGATGGCCTCGCTGCGCTCCCTCTCGAAGAAGACGCGCTCGCTGGCCTCCAGCTCCTGAAGCCTCCTCTCCCTCTCGCGAATGCGCTCCCTCAGCCGCACCTGTTCGATGGCGATGGTCACCTGGTCCAGGACCACAGTGATCATCTCGCGGTCCACCTCCTCGAAGAGGCTGGCCTTGGCGGCGCTTCCGATGACCAGGACCGCGCTGACCTTGCCGCCGTAAATGAGGGGAGCGATGATGCACGCTCTCACCTTCAGGAACTTTGCGTAGTCCTCGTTTATGCGCGGGTCGGTGAGGGCGTCGTCGGTGGTGAACACATCCTGGTTTTTTATGGCAAGCCTTACCGCCTCGTCCAGCTCTTCCAGCTTCCAGCTCCGGTCATGGAGCCGCCTGGTCATCCCGGACGTGAGCCCGTATCCGCGGGAGAACTCGAGCTTTTCCTCCTCCGCGTCGTAGAAGAAGAGCAGGCACCGGTCCGCGCCGGTGATCATCACCAGACTGCGCACCATGATGCCCAGGGCCTGCTTGAAGGACATCGCGCCCGCGATGGCCTCGGCGAGCTCCTTCAGCTCCACCGTCTGCCTGCGCCGCTTGCGCTCCAACTGGAAGAGCCTGGCGTTCTCGATGGCCACCCCGGCCTGGGGCGCGAAAGCGGCGAGCAGAGCCATGTCGAGGCGGTTGTAGTTGCGTGCCGTCACATCGTAGAGCTCCAGGCCGCCGATGGGCCTGTCGTCCTTCATGATAGGGCAGGAGAGCACCGAGCGTACCCTTCCCCCACTTGCGGGGGATGGCAGGTTGAGGCCGCGCAATCGCGCGTCAGCCGCGGTGACCGGCGACCTCTCCTTGATGGCCTGGGCCAGCAGGGAGCGCGAGAGTTCGATGCGACGGCCCTTGGTCCAGGGCTGGGCCAGCCCCAACTGGGTGACGAGGCGCAGCTCCTCTCCCTCTTCCTCCAGCAGGTAGACGGCGCCCATGGGAGTCTGCATGATCCCCGCCGCCACCTCGAGTATCTGGAGGAATACGCGGTCCAGGTCCATGGTGGAGGTGATGGTCCTCCCCACCTCGAGAAGGCCGTGCAGCTCGCGCAACTGTCGGTTGATCATCTCGTCCCTGGTCTCCGAGTAAGCGGCCGAGAGGGCCGCGATGAGCTCGGCGTTGAGCTCCCCTTGCAGGTCGAGGAGCCTGCGCATATCGTCCGTCTGCATGGTGCCCATCCGCGGTATCACCCGGTCCCATACTATGGTCTCTACCAGAAAGACGGCGCGCACGAGGTCGGCGAAGGGTATGATCTGCAGGGACCGGTTGCGTCCCACCATGCGTGCGAAGGCATACAGGTCCTCGCGTTCCAGTCCCCGACCGGCTAGAAACCTGGTGGTGGCGACGGTCAGTTTCTTGACCAGCTCGCGTATCTCGCCCTTGGTCTCATCGGAGAGTCCCGCGTAAGTAGGTATGGTGAGCTCGAAGGCGGCCAGCATCTCCTCGACCAGGGTGTCGAGATGTTGTGTTATCGTGGCCGACAATTCCTTAAGCATCACCCGGGACCGCCTCGAGGCAGGAGTGACTTTTCTAGCACCAGTATAGCTCATCATCCTCGACGGTTCCTCTTTGCGGCACCTTTTACCTAAACGGCAGGGTATGCCGGTGAGACTGTGACAGAGGTGGAGGAGAGGGGGCATCCTTCTTGCAGACCCTGCCCGTGGGAGGATCCGCATGCGATGCGGCATGACAAGCGGAAGAAAAACCGCCCTCCTTCGAGCGATCTCTGTCCGGGAACCGGGGGTCGGTGCGAGCGAGGCCGTGCCTCAAGTGGCGGGCCTTGTATTGACACGCTCAGAGGAACTCGGAGGAACCGGGGTCGGTGCGAGCGAGGCCGTGCCTCATGTGGTCTCTTTATCCGGTCCCGGCTTCATGCGCGCCGAGCGGGACCGCTACCCGGCGGCCCCTAACGGAAGAAGGCAGGATGGGCAACATACGCGGCTCGGGACGGGAATTGTCCCATGTCCGGGGCTGACCCCTATTGCATGGCTCCTATGGAACAATGGCCGCCGTAACGCTCCCTCCAGTACATGGCGCGTTCGCTCACCACCGCCAGATCCGAGGAGACCCGCAGGCTCACCTCCGTCTCCCCGATGATGCCCCCGACGTTAAGGGAGAAACGGGACCTCGCGGCCACCTCCAGTTGTATGCTCTGGCTCGAGCCGCCGGGGAGCATGAATTCGACGGAGACGACGGCCTTGGTGTCCCAGGGGTTCTGGATGAGCAGCCATTCCTCGTAGCCGCCGGCGGTGTACCCCTCGGGGAAGTACCAGGAATACTCGGGCGTGGGGGTGCCGATGGTGGCATGGCCGTCGCTGCGTCCGTTCCAGTACATGGCGCGCTCGCAGATCACCGGACGCGACGAGGTCGCCAGCGCCGACACCTGGGCACCGGGGAGGAAGTCGTGGACGGGGACCGTGTAGCGGCTGCGACCTGGGACGTCGAATTCCATCCTGGTGTTGGTGCCGTCCAGCTCCATGAAGGTTATCTCCACCCGGGCCGCACCGTCCTGGGGGTTCTGTACCAGGAGCCACTCCTCGAAGCCGCCTCCCGTGTATCCCTCGGCCAGGTACCAGGTGGTGGAAGGCGAGCGGGCGCCTATGGAACAGTGGCCGCTGTTCATGTAGTTGAGATACTGGGCGCGCTCCACCACCACCGGGAGATCGCATTCCAGATAGGTGCTGACCTGGGAATCCGGCAGGATATCGTCCACGTGGATGGTGAAACGGGAGCGGGGCTCGAGGCCGTAGGAGCGGTCCACGACGCCCTGCTCCTGGGTCTGGAACTGCACCTTCAGCTGCGCGGGCGTGTGGTTGGGGTTCTGCACCAGCACCCATTCGTCGAAATCGCCTCCCGTATATCCCTCCGCCAGGTACCAGCGCCGCGAGGGTGCGTTGACGCCGATGGTGTCGTGCCCCGCCAGCCCTCCCCCGAAGTACATGGCGCGTTCCACTACCACTGGCAGGTCTGACTCCACCAGGGTGGACATCTCCGCCGCCGGCAGGATATCGTCCACGTGGATGGTGAAACGGGAGCGCGGGTGGAGGGAATACTCGCGGGTCACGTTATCCCCCCCCGGCAGCATGAAGGTGACGCGGGCTCTGTTGGCCTGGTCGCCGGGGTTCTGGATGAGGACCCAGGTGTCGAACTCGCCGGATTCGGTGTTGCTGCCGGTGTAGCCCTCCGCCAGGTACCAGGTGTTGGAGGGGGTGGGGATGTTGGTGTTCGCCCCCACCCTTGTCGTGGCGGCGGGCATATGCACCGAGGGATCCGGGGAGCGCGTCGTGAGATAGACGGTATAGGTGCCGTCGGCCACGGGATCGCCGTCCTCGTCCCTGCCGTCCCATGTGAGGGGAGAGGTGGCGGGAGAAAGCGCGCGTACGAGCTCGCCGTTCCCATTATAGACGTACGCTCCGGTGACGGATCCGGCCGACGCGTCGTAAGAGACCTCCACGATACGACCCCCGCTCTCGCCTTCGGCCGAACACGAGAAGGGCCTGGCCTGCAGCGCGGTGACCGGCCTCGATTGTGCCCGTTTGCGGGTTGCGGGAAGGAGCGTGGAATGGGTGGCCTGCTGAAGGTTTCCAGCGACGTCGAAGACCAGCACGGGCACGCGCTTTCCTCCCCAGTCGGCGCAGGAGAAGACGGGCACGCGCCCCGGGGCGTGGGCGGGGTCGTAGAGGAGGTATCCGGAAACGCGGTCTAGGCGCAGGCGGGCCATGGCGTTGATGGTGGCGAAGAAGGCCGTGCCCCGTGGATAGTATCCCAGGGACTGATTGAAGGCGGAGTCAAGGCTGTAGGCGCCGCGCCACCCCGCTTCCATCCCCGACTTCTCGAGACGGGAGTTCGCTTCCCTCGGATCGGAGAACCCGAGGCCCGCTGCCTCGCTGGTCCCCAGGAAGAGGTGGTCGCGGTAAT
>JACIXD010000024.1 GCA_014360645.1 Actinomycetota bacterium
CTCGTCCGCATCAGATCCCTGGCTGCAGCCTTCACCTGAGGCAACGGATAACGAAAGGAACTGAATATGGAACACGCCGTAAGCGCTCAAGCTTCCCCGGATATCGCTGAAATTGCAGCTCTAGGCGCGAAAATAGGAATGAGCATCATAGGGAAAGAAGAATGCCGGGGCTTTGACGTTTTGGCTTACCTGAATTTGAGTAGAAATTTGATGCCTGGAGGTGTATGTGGGAAATATCGGAGAATATTTGTATCAGCCGGCATATAGGGGAGATATCCGGGCTATTTGCAGCCCGAGATCGCGCAATTACGTTCTGCTTCATGGTTCAACAAACCGATCATGCGTAGGTGGGATATGGACGTCTCTATGATTTACTTCTCGCAAACGGGCAACACGCGCAAGGTGGCGGAGGCCATGGCTCAGGTGTTTGAAAAGCAGGGGCACGTAGTGAAGACCCTCCCACTTGGCAAGGCTACCCCCAAAGACGCCGCAGGCGCAGACCTCCTCGGGGTCGGGGCACCATGCTTTGCCGGCCATGCTCCGACACCGGTGAGGGGATTTCTTCGCGATATGCCACGACTTGACGGCCGGCGGGTTTTCGTGTTCGCCACGTCTGGCGGGGCGCCGGGAAGGGTTCTCTATGATATGACACGCTTCTTACGCCGCAAAGGCGGGGATGTGGTAGGCGGCTTTCTGGCGCGCGGGGAACCGTTTTACCCGCCCCCCAGCCTGGTCGGACGCTTTCCGGGCCGGCCAGATGAGGAAGATTTGGCCGAGGCGCAGCGCTTCGCTGCCTCCCTCGCAGAGCACATATCGGCCGGAATCCCCTCCCCGCTGCCGGAAAGCAGGCCCGAAGCCCTTAAGCGGAGATGGGGTCCTTACGAGATCATGAGCATCATCAACACGGATGCTTTTCTGCGTCTTTCAACCCCAAAGCCTAATCTGAACTCCGACTTATGCGACCAGTGTCGGTGGTGCGCAAAGGAATGTCCGGTGGATAATATTGACATGCAACCATACCCGGTTTTGGGAAAGCGGTGCATACGCTGCTTCCGTTGCCTGACGGGATGTCCCCGCAAAGCGTTTGAGGCCGACTGGAGATTCGCGAACCCCGTCCTCGGATTTATCTTCAACCAGTCTTTTGAGCGCCGGTTCGGTGACCTGGGAAAGGAAGAGAGCTTATACTGAAGGGCAGACAAGCCGCGCATCGGGGTTGCTATAATTATGCAAGAGAATTAATCGCGTCCAGGAGGGTGAAGATGGTAAAGAGAGTAACTGTGGAGGAAGTAACGGCGAAGATCTTACCTGTACTCGACAAGCACGATGTGTCCAGGGCCTCCATCTTCGGCTCTATCGCGAGGGATGAAGGCGATGAAAAGAGTGACGTTGATATCCTCGTCGAGCTGCGGGGGGAGAAGAGCCTGCTCGACCTGGCCGGTCTGAAGATAGAGCTGGAAGCAATCCTGGGGAGGGGCGTGGATGTGTTGACCTATGAATCTCTTCACCCGCTCCTCAAGGACAGGATAATGAGCGAGCAGAAGGTAATCCTGTGAAGAAAGACCCGCAGGTATTCGTGGATCATATCCTGGAATGCATCGGGCTCATCGAAGACTATCTCCGCGGCAAGACGCTGGAGGATTTCCTGGGGTCGGTACAACTTCAGGACGCGGTGATCCGAAGGGTCGAGATAATCGGCGAGGCCGCGAAGAATCTCCCACAGGACTTCAAGGAGAAGCACCCCGACATCCCCTGGAAGGAGATGGCGGGCATGCGCGATATCATCGCCCATGAATATTTCGGAGTGGATCTCAAACTCACCTGGAGGGTGGCCACCGAGGATCTATTGGGGCTGAAGGCTAAGCTTGAGAGGCAAAGATAGCCGCGTTGTATGCTGTTCGCTTGTAAGTTTTTCAAGTTGTAGTAGAGGAAGCCGGGCGCGGAGCCCGGCTTCTATTGTCCTGGTGGGCGTTAAGGGATTTGAACCCATGACCTCCTGCTTGTAAGGCAGGCGCTCTCCCGCTGAGCAAAACGCCCATCATTAGTGCATGATAAATCATGCTGTATAATACGAACAGATCCGAGGGGGTTATGTAACATGGGCAACGCGGTGGTGACCATTACCATAGCCTACGTCTCCGCCGTCTTCGCGTTATTCCTCTCCGCCGCCATATACAGGGCGCGAAAGGGGTTCCTGAACCGCTCCCTGGCGGCGGCCTTGTTTCTGTTCTCCCTCTGGGTGGTCGCCTCGAACGCAGGCAGGCTCATCGGAGACCCCTCCCCGCTGCTGGTCACTTGGGAATACCGTATATCCTATTTCCTCATCGTGCTCTCTGAAGGCTCGTTCATGCTCTTCTGCCTGGCCTTCCTGAAGGGAGAAAATCCAGGCCGCCGATGGCTGAGGATTCTTCTTCCCCTCTTGGTGGCACTGGCCATGATAAACCTCACGCCCTGGACCCTGGCCGAGGCTACATACATCAACGATATCTACCGTCAGACCAACGGGCCTCTTTACCCCCTTTTCATAGCCACGGTGACCGTTCTGGGGGCGGCGTCCCTCTGGATGGTCCACCTCAAACGCAGGAGGTCCCGGGGCACCGACCGCGCGCGCGCCACCTACATCCTGCTGGGCTTCGGGATATTCATCCCCCTTTCCGTCATCCTGGCGGCAATCCTCCCCGCACTGATAAAGCCCGACGTGACCACGGATCTTATGTACCCCCTCTCGCTGGTCCCCATCATCTGCACCGCCTACGCCATCCTCAAGCACCGCCTGCTGGACGTGCGCCTGGCGGTGCGTCGCACCTTCTCCTATCTCCTGACCATCGCTCTGTTCGGGATCCCGCTGGTGGCCGCCTATGCCCTGGCGAGCATGTGGTGGAGGGATGACCCGCGGTTGAACCTGGTCATCTCCGCCGCCACCCTCACCACGGTGGTCTGCCTCACGCCCCTCGCCTTGCGCTGGTCCTCCCGACTCACCTCGCGCCTTTTCTTCTCCGGCCTATATGACGACGTCGAGCTTCTGCACCGGGCATCCGAGGCCATGACGTCCAGGAACGACATCCGGGACGGGGTGGTGCTTTCACTGGTCATGGTGTGCGAACGGCTGGGGTTGAGGGAGCTCGCCGCCGTGATCCCGGCGGCGGTGACCGGTAAAGGGAGCAACTGGATCATGGGCGCCAGAGCGGTGGGCAGGGAGGTCTGCGGGTACCAGCGCGAGGATGACGAGCGTTCCCGTCTCTTCCGCATCCGGGACCGCATCCTGCTCCTCGAGGACCGGGACTTGTCCGCAGAAGCCGGCGACAAGACCGTCCTCGCCGAGATGCGAGAGCGCGGGCTGGTGGCCTTGATACCCCTGCGTGGTCCGGAAGTCATCCAGGGCGTCCTGCTGGTGGGGGAGAAGATGAACCGCTTCGCCCTCGATCCCATGGATCTGGAGTTCCTGGACCGGCTGGCGAAGAGGATAGGCCTCTTCGTGGAGAACCACCTCCTTTCCCTCCATCTCATGGACCGGGTGGAGGAGCTCTCGGAGGCCAAGCGCATGCTGGAGGAGTCGGACCGCTTCAAGAGCGAGGTCATCAACGTCACCAGCCACGAGTTCCGCATCCCGCTCTCCGTGGTCAACGGCTTCGCCGTCATCCTGCGCAACTACTTCCAGCGCCTGTCGGAAGGAGCGCGCAACGAGATCCTCGACCACATCGTCAGCTCATGCGAGCGCCTGAACTCCCTGCTGGACAAGTTCCTTACCGTCTCCTCCTTAAAAGACGGCGGGGCTTCCGTGGAACTGGCGCCCTGCAACGTGGAGGTATTGCTGAAGGAAGCATGTTCGTCGCTGCCGGAGGAGGTCAGGAAACGCGTGCATATGACCATGCGCGGCAACGGCATGGAGGCGTTGACCGACCCCTACTGCCTCGGCCTCATCTTGAGGAACTTGCTGGACAACGCGCGCCGTTTCAGCGACGACCTCTCCCTTATCACCCTCACCGCGGAGGCGAGAGGGAAGCGCATCGTGGTGGCGGTGAGGGACGAGGGGGAGGGGATGGACCCCGAGCTCACCGAGGTCATCTTCCAGCCCTTCACTCGCCTGGAGGAACTGGACCGGCACGGGGAGGGAGTGGGCCTGGGGCTCTACATCGTGCGCCTCGCCGCCGACCTCATCGGCGCGGAGATCGACGTGGATTCCAGCCCGGGCAGGGGCACGACCTTCCGCATCAGCCTCCCCAAAGCCTGAACGGACGGGCAGCGGCTGCGGCGGATCCTCGACGCACGAGCAAAAGAGGTGACCGACCACCTCGAACCAATATGTTCACGGCAAACAGGCGCTCGACGCCGCGATGTCTGACGCCTGAACCAACGCAGCGCCACCAGGGAGACGGTGTTCAGCGCGAGGCGAGGGAGAGGGCGGCCTCCAGGATGCGGCGCACGTTGGGGAGCGCCTCGTCCTCGAGGTGGCGGGCGAAGGGCACCACGTCCTCGGTGCACACGCGGGTGAAATCCGCCCTGACCCCCGCCTCCGCCAGCACCGCCGCGATCTCGCCCGAGAGGCCGAAACGCAGGTAGTCCTCGTCCGCCACCAGGACCCGGCCCGTCCTGCGGGCGGAGTCCGCGATGAGCTCGCGGTCCAGAGGCCATACACTCCTCAGGTCTATCACCTCCGCCTCCACGCCCCGCTGCGAGAGACGGGAGGCCGCCTCGAGACAGCGGTGCAGCCCCACCCCAAGACTGACCATGGTGATGTCGCCGCCCTCCCTGACCAACCTGGCTCTCCCCAGGGGCACCGGGCGGGGCGGGTCCTCCACCTCCCCGAAGGCTCCCGCCTCGGGCACGTCGAAGCTCACCGTGCCCCGGCTGGCGCCGCCTAGATAATCCAGCCAGTAGTCGGAGAGCAGCTTGTGCTCGAGATAGACCACGGGGTCATCGCAGGACAGGGCGGAGAGCATGAGCCCGGCCGCATCCGCCGGATTGGAGGGGGCCACCACCGCGATGCCCGGCATACCCGCGAGCGTGCCCCACAGGCACTGCTCGTGCTGGCCGCCGTCTCCGTAACCGCCGCCGCAGGCCGCCCGCACCACCAGGGGCACGTTCCACTTCCCGCCCGAGAAGGCCCTCACCTTGGTCGCCTCGTTGAGCAGGGCGTCGTAGGCCACGGCGATGAAGTCCACCAGCATGATCTCCACCACCGGGCGCAGCCCGGCCATGGCCGCCCCGACCCCGGCCCCCAGGAAGGCGGCCTCGCTGATGGGGGTCTGGCGCACCCGGCGCGGGCCGAAGCGCACGAAGAGGTTGCGCCTCAACATGGTCACGTCCTCGCCCAGGACGACGATCCTTTCGTCTCCGGCCATGGCCGTCTCCAACGCACGGTCTATGGCCGCCGCGAAGCTCATCTCAGGCATGGCGCCTCCTCCTCTCCATGGCCCGCGCTACGGCGTCCGCCACCTCACTCTTCGCCTCCTCCTCGATCCTCTCGCGCGCCTCCGCGGGGACCGCCTTCGCCGCCCGGTGCAGCGGGTCGACCTTCAGCAGGTACCTCTCCACGCCCAGGGCGGCTATGGTCCTGCCGATGCTCCCCAGATGGCCGCAGCGCGGCACCAGCGCGGCCGGGGGCCGTGAGAGCATGGCCCGCACGAGCGGCGGGCCGATCTCCGCCGTCTGCTTGAGAGGCTCCTTGAACACGCGCAGCAGGGGGTCGCCGAGGAAGTGGCCCTCCATGCGCGGGCAGGAGGCCAAGATGAAGCTCGGGCCCCGGCCCGCCCGAGCCCTCCTCACCGCTCGCCCCGCCGCCGCCCAGACCTTCTCCACCCGCGTGCCGTCAACGCGGCAGGCGGGCATGCCGAAGGAGGCCGCCCGGCGCACGAGGCATCCCCCGGTCACCGAGCGGGTGCGGGTGGTTATGGCCCAGGAGTTGTCCTTGCACACAAATATGAGGGGGAGCCGCCAGGCCGCGGCAAGGTTGAGGCTCTCCAGCACCAGCCCCTGGTTGGCGGCGCCGTCGCCGAAGAAGGAGAAGGCCACCGCGCCGGGCTTGAGATACTGGGCGGCCAGGGCGAAACCCGCGCCCAGGGGGGCGGAAGAGCCCACGATGCCTGAGGAGCCCGCCAGGTGCTCCCTAGAGAACAGGTGCATGTGGCCTCCCATGCCGCGGCACAATCCTTCCTCCTCCCCCATCACCTCCAGGAGTATAGAGGTTAGGTCCACTCCCCTGGCCACCAGGGGCGGCGTCGAGCGGTGGTCGAGGGCCAGCGCATCGCCCTCCTCGAGGTGGTCGAGGACCCCGGCCACCACCGCCTCCTCCCCTATCCCCAGGTGCATCTCGCCGGGGATGAGGCCGCGGTTCCATAGGTCCGCCTGCGCCTCCTCGAAGAACCGAATCCTCGCCATCTGGCGATACAACCGTTCGCTATCCGTCTTCATCTTCGCTCCTTTATCGATGGGGTCACATCTTCGATCTTCGATCAGGCACCGTTGCGCCTCCCTTCGGTCGGCGCAATCGCTTTCGCGATGCGCGGCGTGCGCAGATGAACACGTGCCAGGCCTGGACCTCCCTGCGCTCGCCTCCGGCTCGCTCCGCCTCCGTCCAG
>JACIXD010000025.1 GCA_014360645.1 Actinomycetota bacterium
AGCTCCTCGAAGGAGGCGCAGAGGGCGAGGTCGGGGTAGGCCTCCCTGGTGGAGACCAGGACCTCGGGGTCGGGGTCGCAGGCGGCCTTGAGCACGCCCATCTCGCACAGGTTGCGCAGGATGTTTTTGCCCCAGTAGCCGAGGCCGGCGAGACCCAAGCGTTTCGGCTCGGTTGATGCTGCCCTCTGTTCGCTCGACATCGCCTGGTTATCCTCCTGGATTATCTTGGCTACCCATCTGCTCATTTATTGTCAATTATCGTCATTTATCGTCAAGGGGGTCACGCGTAACATTATCGCTGTGTCCATATTGAGATGTAAATAGAAGAAGGCGCAACTATGGGGCCACACAACGATGGGGTCACATCTATAGCTGTGTCATATGACATCCATCCTATCGGGTATGCTGGGTCCGCTGGGCGTTGGTCGTTGCGGACCTTGAGTCAATGGGAAGTTTGGCGCCCACCTCCTTTTGGTAAGGGCTTGATTCCGAGAGCCCGAGCTCGGTAACGAGCTGGGCATACTGGCGGACCAGACCCTCGGACATCTGGGTGGTGAAGCATATCTCGCCCAGGCTCATGCCGTGCTTGAGCATGGCGTAGGCCACCCGCTCCAGGTCCAGCAGGTAGCGGTCCACGCTGGCCGGGCTGTGGTGGGTCTCCCGGGCGATCTCCGGGGTCTGCTTGCCCTCCAGCACGGCCTTGCGGCAGATGGCCGCCTTGTGGGTAAGCGAGGGCCCGAGGTCGTGCACGGTGCCCCGGCGCGGCAGCACCGCCCCGTGCTCGCGCTCCCACTCGCCTATGAGGTCGGAGAGGTAGCCGGGGCTCAGCCCCATGAGCAGGGCCAGGTCGGCCAGGGAGAGCACCCCGCCCTGGGCCCGGGCCTCCTCGAGCAGGCGGGCGGCCACGCGCTTGGCGCGCTCCCGGGGGCCTTCCGCCCCCCGGCGCCTCTCCTCCACGTCCTCGGGGGTGATGAGGGAGAGCAGCACCGGGACCAGCCTGGTATCGGCCATCCTCTTGTGGCGGAAGGGCGGGTCTTGGGCGTCCACGGCATACCACAGGAGCTGCCCCGCCCCCACGCGGTCGCGGGTGAGGTGGTGGCTCTCCACCAGTCCCAGGAGCTCATCGATGAACAGCGCCACCACCTTCTCTCCCCCCAGGCGGGGGAACTCCTCCCGGATGAAGCGGCGCAGGGCGGCCCGGAAGCTCTTCTCCGCCGCGGGGGCTGAGGTGCGCTCGCTGCTCTTTGCCTCTGTCCTCATCTTTTCCCGCCCCCTTTTTTGGCCCGGCGGGCCGCAAGCTCCACCACCTCCGCGCCGAGGCGGGAGATGATCTCCTGGAGGCGCTCGGAGTGCTCCGGGTCGTCGTAGCGGGCCAGCAGCTCCTGGTAGTCCCGCACCAGGGCGGGGGAGATCTGGGCCACGAAGGCTATCTCGGCCGCGCTCATGCCCCGCCTGGTCATGGCGGCCACGGCGGCGAAGGTGGTGACGTAGTTGCGGATGGCCGCCTGAGAGTGGTGGATTCTCTCCGCTATCTGGGAGTAGCTTTTGCGCTCCAGGTAGAGCCGCACCGCCTCCACGCGGTGGGAGAGCGCCCGGCCGATGTCCTTCTGCTGCGAGCGCAGGGGCACCACGACCCCGGCCTCCCTCAAGGCGGCCAGGTCCCGGCTTACGGTGCGCCGGCCGCAGTTGAAGATGCGGTAGGCGAAGTCCTCCACCGTGAGCAGGGCCCCCTGCTCCAGGGCCTCCCTGGCCATGCGCACCAGCTGCTTTCTGCGCAGGGCCTCCACCCCCTCGCGCTGGCGCAGGAGGTCGTCCTCCTCCCCGGCGTTAAGGGTGAGCACCACGGGGAGGAAGGAGCAGTCCCGCAGGGGCTTGGAGGCCGGCTCCTTGGCCGAGATGGCCAGGACCACCATCTGGCCGGGGGAGACGTCCTCTATGCTGTGGGGGAAGAAGACCTCCTTCACCGTCTCCAGCACCGCCTCCGCCTCGAAGTTGGAGCAGCCCAGGCCCTCGCGTATCCTCTCCTTGAAGGTCTCTTCCAGGGTCTTCGCCGAAAGGCGCCTCTTGAGCTCGAACTCCTCTTTCCTGATCATCGCTAAGGCCCCCTTTCAAAGGTACCGTTTATTACCTACCCACCTACCTATTTACCCTTGATTGAGGAGCCATATGACATTATCTTCGATCTTCTATGCTTGCACTGCTAGCTGATGCGGAAGGGGTCACATCTTCGAATTTCGATGCCGGTAACTTACGCCACCCGATGGGGCTGTATCTTAGATGCATCGGTAAAACCTCTGAGCCGGATTGTTGATCGCCACTGCTTATCAACGGGATCAAAGCTTCACCCTCAACGAAGATGCGGCTTCGATCTTCAGCACACTTGGACAGAAGTACGTTGTTGTCATACCTCTCTGCTATATTCCTTTGCCGAGGACATCTATTGGGGCCAAAAAGTTGAACAGGCAAGGCGAATGTGATATTTTGCTCGTAAGCTTTGCAAGCTGCACGGAAAAGAGGTTGTTGGGGCTATATCGGGAACCATGCGAATCAGGGAAAGACATCCCATATCCGATCATATCCGGCGGGAAAGCGCACGGATCAGCCAGATTCGATCCCAAGTTTCGAATATCGTATCCGGAGAACAACCAGGAGACGGTAAGCGATGTCCGTAGAATCGTCTTCTAGCGACACATCATGCCACCGGGTTATCGACCTCTCATCCGAAAGCCTAGGGCAGAGATTCGTTGAGATCACTGAGAGACAAAGGATGAGGTACCGTATCAGGAGAAACCTGGACATCGAGGTCGTGAACATGTCTTTGTGTAAATACAACTTCGAGTTCGATCTATGGTTTCCCGGGGAGTTCTTCATAAAGGCGATCGCCAAATATTCAAGAAAGGATCTCTCGCCCACCGAGAGGGAGGCCATTGCGTATATAACCGGCAAGAACTCGGGCCCCTTTTCGATCATCGTCCCCGTCTTCATCACGGATATGGCGAACCCGACCTCGGACTTCACGGTCACGGATTCGGACGGCAGACATCTCAACGTACCCAACAGGTTCGAGACGTCAACCATCTGGGGGCTTCTTCTGAACATCACCTTTCGCGGCACATGCGGCTATATCTTGGGGCAGGATAAGACCGGGCATCAAGACTTAGATGTCACTTCCGCTCGCCGAGTATTGCACCCTCTGGATCGCTTGCAGGATAAGACCGGGCATCAAGACTTAGATGTCACCCTTGGTTCCCTTCGCGATTACCTCGACGACGAGGAGACCGCTGTATCTCTTATCAAGGTCTTCTCCTCACTTGCCTGGATCGCGGCGGCTGATACGAGCAGAAGATTTCAGAGCTTCGATGTGTCTCCTTACGCTGGTCGTTTCGAATGTTTTAAGGGTATTAAGAACCCCTCTTCCCTGTTCTACCTGGGGCTCCCGCTTGATTGCTGCACGGAAGAACAGGCTGCCGCGCGCCTGCTGTGTTGGGCTTTGCGGGAAGTGTCCGTGGCGGAAAAGGACTCCCTGCGTGACCTCCCTGAGAGCGGTTGGGACAACATCGAGATATTCAACAAGATCAAAGAGATGGTTCAAATGCAGCAGGAGATCGAGATCCAGACCTATAAAAACAGGGACACCCTGAGATCGATACTGGACAACGAAAGATATGAAACGGTGTTTGAGCAGACCTGTCCCGTCACCAATCCCCTGCTATATATCCGAGCATATGTCAAGCGATATCTTTATGCCGTCAGAACAGGCGCTGTCGAGGCTGGGCCTCGTACCTCCCTGGATCTTCTCGACGAATACATTGACCATTCGCTCGCTTATCTGAAGGTCGTCCACAAACTTGTCATGGTTATCATTGGCCTCGCGGCTAAGGATGATTATGGGAGCAGGGAAAGGGCAAGGCGAGGCCTGAACCTAATCAACCATCTCTGTATTGCGTGCAACACATGGAAGGTTTTCGCCTTTGTGGAGATTATGCCCGAGGAAAGAAAGAAGATAAAGCTGACCACATATGTCCACACACATGAAAACTCCCAATACAGGGAAAGGGACGAGATCATCGATCAGCATATCAAGAACCGCATATATATCAGCAAGGATATTCAGGAGAAACAAGGTCCATTGTGGTGGCGCGGTTTTTACCTCAAGACCAGATGCCTTTTCATTGCCTTCTTCGCCTTCCTGCAAATGATCAGGTGGATATACCATTATTTGATATCGTTCCGCATGGAACCGAAGAGGCGCAGCGGGTTCCTGTATGGAGCTCGAAGGGCCTCATACGGTTATCGCTTCAGCGGCGTCAACTGCATAAGCATTCCGTATTTCTTTGCCGATGATTGTCAGACGCAACACCTTTCATTGTGTCTGCATGGCAGCGACACCGAGATCCAGCCCTCTTCCACATACGTACAAACGGGAGAGCGGATATGCGGCATGAGGAATTTTTTGAAGGCGCCGGCGAGTTTTTATTCCATTTTGTCAAGCTGGAGTTCGACAGTTGTGATCTAAATTTACTATTAGGACATTTGTCCTCCTACCTTTGTCTGTCCTTGGCAGCAAAAAGTTCGGGGTGATACTGCCGAAGGATTTTAACATATTGTCCCACGATGACTTTTCCTCTCCCTATGAGTCCGGGGATGTCTGAGGGAGCGTTCCCTCTGCGTATGAGCAGTTTGACCCTCTCGTAATCGCTGAGGTAACGGTCGACAGCGTCCAGGGAATGACCGGTGCGCCTGGCGATATCGGGGGGCTGCATCCCCTCCTCGTAGAGGCTTACGATGATGCCTTTGTGGGTGGGGTGAGAGCCCTTGTCCTTGACGAAACCCGCCAGCGGAAGGGCCTCGCGGTTCTCT
>JACIXD010000026.1:0-2017 GCA_014360645.1 Actinomycetota bacterium
TTTCGGGTCATGCAGTGCGCCTGGCGCAACGGCGTGCTGGACAAGTTCATGGTCATCCAGGGGGAGGCCCTGGAGGGGGTGATGGCGGACACGGGCATGAACCTGGGGGACCTCCTCAACCGCCTGGACGAGGCCTCGGAGGAGACGGTGCAAAAGATAGACCGCCTGCTGGACCGAGCCGGCCCCCTGATGAGGCACCTGGACTCGGACCGCCTCATGCGCCTGGCCTCCCGCCTGCTGGACCTCTCCCCGGTGAGGAAGGCCATGGTGGCGGGGATGCGGGCCAACATGGCCCGGGCCGCCACCGGCGCCCCGCGCCCCTCGCCACGGGAGCTGGTGATGGCGCTCCTGGGACGGACGTCCTTTAAGGAGGAGCCATGCTTGCACCGGAGATAAAGCAAAAGCTCGCCTCCATCGTGGGGGCGGACGACGTATCGGAGGACGAGGCCGCCCCCTCCGGCCCGCCTTGCGGGAAAGCCTCGGGGAAAGAAGTCCTTTAAGGAGGAGCCATGCTTGCACCGGAGATAAAGCAAAAGCTCGCCTCCATCGTGGGGGCGGACGACGTATCGGAGGACGAGGCCGCCCTCTCCGCCTACCGCTCCGGGGGGGCGGTGGAGGGGGGAAAGCCCCTGCTCCTGGTGCGCCCCTCCTCCACCGCCGAGGTGCGCTCGCTGGTAAGGCTCGCCCGCGAGGAGGGACTCAACCTGGTCCTCTCCTCCTCCGCCCCGCCCCGCCTGCGGGGGGATTCGGTGCCGGAGGGCGAGGGGATCGTGGTGGACATGTCGGGCATGGACCGCATCGTGCGCTTAGGCCGCCGCAACAAGGTGGCCTTGATCGAGCCCGGGGTGACCTTCGAGCGCTTGATCCCCGCCGCCGACGCCGCCGGGCTCAAGGTGCTCATGCCCCTGCGCCCCAAGGCCGGCAAGTCCGTGCTCGCCTCGGCGCTCGAGCGCGAGCCCATCCTAATCCCCAAGTACCACTGGGACATGACCGACCCCATGCTCTGCACCGAGCTCATCTTCGGCACCGGCGACCTCTTCCGCACCGGGTCCGCCGCCGGCCCCGGGTCCCTGGAGCAGCAGTGGGCGGCGGGGGGAGCCCAGAAGAACCCCATGGGCCCCGCCCAGACCGACTTCGTGCGCGTGGTGCAGGGGGCCCAGGGCACCATGGCCGCCGTCACCTGGTGCACCCTCAAGCTGGAGGTAAAGCCCTCCATACACCGCATCTGGTTCGTCCCCGAGGCCAAGCTCTCCCGCCTCTCGGAGTTCACCTACCGCTCCCTGCGCCCCAAGCTCGCAGACGAGTGGCTGATCCTCAACGCCTACGCCCTGGCCGCCCTCACCTGCGGGGAGGCGGGGGAGGCGGTGGACGAGCTGGCGGAGAGACAGGCCCCCTGGACCCTGATCTACGGGGTCTCGGGATACGAGTACCTGCCGGAGGAGCGCGTGGCCTACCAGGAGCGCGACCTCGCCCGCCACGCCCAGGCGGCGGGGGTGGTGCCCGTCCCCGAGGTGCCGGGGTGCTCCTGGCGGAGGATGGAGGCCATCCTCTCCTCCCCCTCTCCCGAGCCCTACTACAAGACGGGGCCCCGGGGGGACTTCCTGGACCTCTTCTTCCTCACCACCCTGGACCGGGTGCCCGCCTTCACGGAGGTCATGCGGGAGGAGGCGGAGCGCTTCTCCTATCCCCCGGAGAGGTTGGGAGCCTACATCCAGCCCATCCAGCAAGGCAGGAACGTGCACGTAGAGTTCACCCTCTACTTCCGGCCCGCAGAGCGCGAGCGGGCGCTCGAGCTCTTCTCCTCCGCCTCCGCCGCCCTGGCAAGCGCGGGGGCCTTCTTCAGCCGCCCCTACGGGCCCTGGGCCTCCCTGGCTTACGCCCGCTGCCCCGACACCGTGGCCGCCCTGCGCAAGGTCAAGGGCATCCTGGACCCCGACCACGTGCTCAACCGGGGAAAGCTGTGCTTCAAGATGGAGGAGGTGGGCTAGATGGCGGGCCGCAACCCCTGCCCCGACAC
>JACIXD010000026.1:2304-3611 GCA_014360645.1 Actinomycetota bacterium
CTGTGCTTCAAGATGGAGGAGGTGGGCTAGATGGCGCTTTCCGACTACAAGCGGGACATGGAGGGCTGCTCCCGCTGCTCCTCCTGCAAGTGGGTGCCCTTCAACCAGATCAAGAGCTGGCGCTTCGCCAAGAACTGCCCCTCCATCTGCCGCTACAACTTCCACGCCTACTCCGGCTCGGGGCGCATGATCATCGGCAACTCCATCCTCGAGGGGCGCTCCGAGCTCAACGAGGCGGTGGCGGAGATCATCTACCGCTGCCAGCTCTGCGGGGCCTGCGACGCCGCCTGCAAGGTCTACCGCGACGACATCGACTTGACCGAGGTGCTGCTCGAGCTGCGGGCCTTCTGCGTGGAGTCGGGCGAGCTTCTGGTGGAGCACATGGCCGTGATCGACGCCTTGAAGCGCGAGGACAACGTGCTGGGCGAGCCCAAGGCTAGGCGCGGGGAGTGGGCCCAGGGCCTCCCGGTCAAAGACATCAACACCGAGGGATGCGAGGTCCTCTTCCACGCCGGCTGCCGCTACTCCTACGACCCCGACTTGAGGGACACCGTGCGCGCCGCCGTCTCCCTCATGCTCTCCGCCGGGGCCGACGTGGGCATCGCGGGGGCCGAGGAGTCCTGCTGCGGGGGGCGGGCCTACGAGCTGGGCTACCGCGGGGAGGCCGCCAACTACGCCGACGACCTCCTCTCCCGGGTCAAGGCCTCCGGGGCGAAGACCCTCGTCACCCCCTGCGCCGACGGGTACGCCCACCTGCGCTACCTCTACCCCAGGATGGGCAGGGAGCTCCCCTGCGAGGTGCTGCACATAACCCAGTACCTGGAGCGCCTCGTCTCCGAGGGCCGCCTCGCCCTGCGGGAGCAGGTGCCCCTGCTCCTCACCTACCACGACCCCTGCCACCTGGGAAGGATGGGGGAGCCCTTCCTCTCCGACTGGAAAGGCGACAAACTGGAGCGCCCCATGAGCCTCAAGCGCGCGGGGCGCAAGGGCGTCTACGAGGAGCCCCGCGCCCTCATCCGCGCCCTGCCCGGGGCGGGCCTTGCGGAGATGGAGCGCATCCGGGAGTACGCCTGGTGCTGCGGGGCGGGGGGAGGGGTCCTGGAGGCCTTCCCCGACTTCGCCCTCTGGACGGCCACGGAGAGGCTGGAGGAGGCGCTGGCCACCGGGGCGGAGGCCCTGGCCACCGCCTGCCCCTGGTGCGTGCGCGCCTTCCGGGACGCCGCGCAGGAATGCGGCGCCGACCTGCCCGTCTACGACCTCATCGACCTGGTGGCCCTGTCCGCAGGGATCAAGGTGCCGGCGGGGAC
>JACIXD010000027.1 GCA_014360645.1 Actinomycetota bacterium
GATGTCATGGATGACATGCTTCATCTCCATTCCGTGCTCTCCATCGCCGACAGGGGAAGGACGCCAGTCCGCAAGCTGGAGATGCCCACGAAGACCCAGGCCGAAGTCCTAAAGGCCCTGGGATATCAGGTGGACAAGCGTGGGGTCTTACAGCCTCTGAGCCGCTGATCACTATCCTATGCAGGCGTTTTGCCGAGAGGAACTGGTTTATCTCTTAAATTCCTGTTAGATATACGGATATAATTTTCTTGACGCTATCATTTTTGTCGACGTTTTTGGTACATCTTTATCCAGCCGTTAACGCTTTTTTACCTGTTTTTATGGATGTGATCCTTAAAATAATACTTGCTGATTTGTTTCATTTTTCAATCTCTCCTCTGCTGTTTTGCAATAGTCTTCATTTATATCTATGCCAATATACTTTCTCCTTAATTTATCTGCCACCAATGTTGTAGTTCCAACACCGTTGAACGGGTCTAAAACGATATCCTCTTGATAACTGAATAGCTTTAATAATCTCTCTACTAACTCTTCAGGAAACATGGCTGGGTGGTTATACCTCTTCATATTACTTACTGGAGCAATTTCCCATTTTGCATAAACCCATTTCTTAAATTCTTCTCCGGAAATATCTATTTTGGCGGGGTCTCCTACTTTCTTATGTGTTTCTTTACAAAACACTTCTATATATTCCCAGGTGTACTTCAGATAGGGCATCGATGGGCTTCTCCAGCTACCCCAAGCGGTATATTTACAGTTATAATTGCGTTTTTCCCAGATAATCTCCGCTTTCCAGAGTAGTCCTAAGTCCAATAATTGTTTCGAGATTACATGGTGTGTTGGCATGTAATCTGAAAACAATGGTTGGATATTAACACAAATTCTTCCTCCAGGTTTTAGAATACGGCAACACTCTTTCCAGATTCTATTCAGCTTGTCAAAATAATCATACCAATATATAGCATCTCTATTTTCATCGCCTTTATACTCTAGTCCAAAATTATACGGCGGCGAAGTTATGATGATATCAATGGAGTTATCAGGAATATCGTTCAATACGATCTCACTATCTCCGCAGATAATCCGGTTTACATAATTTGACAGATCTATTTCAGGAGAAACATCTTTTATAACTTTTAGATACTTCGTGCCTCCTCGAATCTCTTCTTTCTTTTTCCTTTCTAAGACTTTTCTCTCTCGCTTTAAAAGTTTAGAATCCGGATAAATTCTATCCTCTTTCTGATAGCTTTTACTCATATCATTTTGCCCCTTTTTATTCTCTCTTTGACATTGTACCAATCAGCGCTAATATGTGAATTAACATAATTAAACAGATCGTATACTACATCAGTGTTTATTGGATTATTTCTGCTTTCTTTTCTTAAAACATATATTTGATCAATCGAAGAGTACCTTGGTTCAACATCAAAACTGACTTCATAAGTTTCTGTAGCTATCAGAAAAATACAATAAGGATTCCCCTTCTTAATCTTCTCTGCCGTTGAAACAGAACCTTCGTACATTGTTTTGTCTAAATATGTTTTACACTCGATAGAAACTATAGGGACATAAATTGTGTGTTCTTGCCAATTATCACTGTTTGAAACTCTTGACTTTAGAATCACTTCCTTTGAAATAGAAAAATCTTGACTTTTTACATTAATCACAATATTTGAACTTTCTTCAAATGCCTCAATGTTTTGTGGCGCAAAATATAAGTTAGTATATGCTTGCGTTCGCCCCCAATGGATATGTTTATTTGCTAATTTCCCAACGTCTTTGAATAGAAAATACATGAATTCTTCGATTACTGAGGAATGTAATTGTGATTGTGGAGTAAAGCCAAACTTATTCCCTGCTTCTTTTTTGAATCTAGGTTGGTCAATGAACGATTTATAGTCGTTAAGAAGTATAACTTTGTTTATTATATCATTTTTGGTTGTACCAGTAATTTTCATGTTATCTTCTTTCCACTTAAGGTATTTCATTTTGATCTCCTCTAATAGTTTTCTATTTTCAAGTTGCTTTTCGACTTTTATCTTGCGCTCCAAATTGTCTCCATGTATGAAATAACTCATCTTTAGCCTCCTTAAAGTCTATCACCATATGGTCGCATTGCTTCTCCACACCTTTCACAACATAGATATAGTCCGTTATCTCAACACATTCACATTAGAATAAACGATCATAGCTTTGTTGAAACACATCAAAGCGATATCGATCCGATTGCCCTCATCATCTCCTAAACATCACAGCTCCTAGAAAGAGACACCTCGCCAACATATTATTTAAGTACCCAACACTACTATTGGCGAGCATCTCCAATTTATTTTTATATTACGGGGGTATGACATCCTTCAATCCGGGACAAAAAAACAGACATTCGTCCGCCCCCCTCGCCCGCTCCATAGGAAGATGGAGAAGTGGAAGATGGAGAAGTAATAGGGATGGGAATGGATAGTGACCTGCGGAAAGGCATCCGGCGGCTATAGTTTGGGGCGTATTTCTGGCGCAACCTGATTAGGACCAGCGATGTCCACCCGAAATTTGCATTTTACCTGGGAAAACAGATAGAAATAATAAAATTGTAAGCAGGAGCGATCATCCTTTTTTCAGGCGGAGGGGGTTCGGGGTTTTCCTACAGGCAATCCTACTCGAGGGGGCGTAGGCCCTGGAGGGGGAGGAGACGGAAGGCCCGGAGATGGAGGGAGGCCCCAGGAGCCCCTAAAAGGCCTGAAAGGCCGAGGTGTATAGTAAGAAAAACCCTTACCGGAAGGAGATCGGGCTTTACAGGGCCTCTCATGCGCCGTTCTTAGTAACCGTCGGGGTTTATAATTAAGATATTAGGGGCGGGCTTTGATGTTGAAGGTGACAAGAAGGGGACAAAGGAGTAGATTGTTGTTGAATCTCAGGTGGCCGGTTTTGATTGCCGAGTGACACTCAGGCGCTATTCCTACTCCGAGATATCCAGATTCAGCCGGCATTCCCCGGCGGCCATCCAGAGATACCTCATCACCTTCGGAAGGGTGGTCCTGCTTCTCCGCCGGGGATTTAAGGCCAGGGAGATCGCCTTCCTCTGCGGCATCTCGGAGCGGCTGGCACGGGAGTACATCGAGCTGCTCGAGAAAAACGCCGAGGGGTACGCCGAGCGCATAGAGGAGATCGCCGAGCTGGTGTCCTCGCGGCCCGCCTCAAGCGACAAAAAGGGGGCGGCGTGATGGGGACTGGAAAGCCCGCCATGGCCAGGGCCGACGTGATCAGGCGCCGCAACTTTCGCTCCGCCCTCCTCCACATGCTGGAGAGGCAGTACAAGATCATGGGCAGCCGCAGGGTGCTGAAGCTGCTCGCGGATGACGTCTGCGACCTTATCTGCGAGCATCATCTGACCGAGGACCGGGTGGGCGCGGGCGAGCTCATGTGGGCGGCGGCGCCGGGGGGAAAGAGCGCCATCGGAACCAGGG
>JACIXD010000028.1 GCA_014360645.1 Actinomycetota bacterium
AGGCGGTTGAGGAGGTCCCCCAGGTTCATGCCCGTGTCCGCCATCACCCCCTCCAGGGCCTCCCCCTGGATGACCATGAACTTGTCCAGCACGCCGTTGCGCCAGGCGCACTGCATGACCCGAAAAACCTCCTGCGGATCGAGCGGCATAACCCTCACCTCCATCACTCGGCCGGAACGGAGCCGGCGGTCACCGGCCCGCCCATACCTTATCCGTGAACCCGGTCCTTTCCGGCTTTCGACTCATCCCCCGCGAGAGAAGAGAGTCTGCCATTACTTACCAAACACCCACGCCGGTGCTCGGCCACCGGCCCGGCCATATCACACACGACCGGGACGTGACCTTCTCATGATCCAGCTCCATGACCCCCTCTTCAGGGCAAGGCGTTACGTTTATCCCGCCTTTATCCCTCGCAGCACCATCTCGATCGCCGTTTCGAAGACATCCTGCATTGGTCTCTTTTTCCCCTCGCCGTCCCCCTCCAGCACGGCGAGGTCGAGTATGCCAGTCGCCATCCTCCAGACCGCCAGTGCGATGGCGCCGGGGTCGAGTTCCCTGCGGAAAAACCCTTTTTCCATCCCCTCCTCGATCTCCCTCACGCCGTATCGCATGAGCTCCGCGGTAGAACGGTTGATGGTCTCCACCAGGTCCGGGGAGGTGTTGGCGCGCGCGTCCTCGGTGAGGAAATACTGCGTGGTGCGGAAATAGGCTCTGTTCTCAAGGCAGTGGTCTATAAAGCCATAGTAGATCGCTCGTACGCGGTCCTCCACACCCTTAGCCCGCTTGAGCTCCCTTTTCAAGCGTTCTTCCAGGAGATGGAAACCCTCCAGGATGACGGAGATATAGAGTTCATCCTTGCTCTTGAAGTAGAGGTAGAGCGTGCCCTTGGAGAGCTCTGCGCGCTCCGCTATCTCCTCCATGGTGGCCCGGTAACCTTTCTCGAAGAAGAGGTCTCGCGCCGCCGCTAGGATGGTTTTTACGCGCTCACGCCTCTCGCGCTCTTTTCTCTCCGCTACCCCCATGTCACCCACCCGGTAAGGTCCGCATGATTGATGCCCAGCCGGCCATTGAAAAGGATGGTTTTTACGCGCTCACGCCTCTCGCGCTCTTTTCTCTCCGCTACCCCCATGTCACCCACCCGGTAAGGGCCAGACCTTGGCACTGACCCGGTTGTAAGGATATTACCCTCTCCCGCCAGATCATCGGAAGCTCAACGCATCGAGGGAAGGGAAAGCCACAAGGTGCGTCCAGTTGTTTGTCCTTTTCTCCTCCCCTGCTGCAAGTTTCGCTCCAGAACCAGCCCACTGAATGACCAAGAGTCATTTTATAACGCTAGGTCATTATAGTCAACCGGCCCGTATTAGATCGCACGGAGACAAAATCGCCTCGTGGCGACATGTGTGCGCACCATCCTCGCCCAGCCGGACGATGGGAGGTGTATGCCCAGCATCATGCGTTGGTACAGCAGCTCTCCTCACGCTTTCCCGAGGCGGTGGAGATGCTCGAGGAGGCCGGGGAGGATATCCTGGCCTTTGCCTCCTTCCCCAGGGCCCACTGGCGCCAGATCTGGTCCAACAACCCCCTGGAGAGGCTCAACCGGGAGGCGAGAAGGCGCGCCGACGTGGTGGGCATCTTCCCCAACCGGGCGTCCGCTATCCGCCCAGTGGGGGCGGTGCTGTCAGAGCAACACCATGAGTGGACGGTGGGAAGAAGATGCATGAGTTTGGAATCCCATTCTCCGGCGCGCATGGGAATGATCGAGGGCGATCACGCGGATGATGGAGAGGAGACGGGGGAGCTGGTGCCCGCGGCCGTTAAGGCAGCCATCAATAGAGGGTGACACAGCGGTGATTAATACACCACTTGACGGGACGTGGCCCTTCTCCCAGAAGTGTGGTTAGCGATGGAGCAGCGACACAAGCCCGATACCCATAACAGCAGCTAAAAGGGGTGCACGTTATGGACTTACTTATGGCCTGCCGGTTACCCACATTTTTGGAGATGAGTGTTAATGGCCAGATAAAAATGAACATATTCTGGCCATTTAAGATTGTACATACCTAAGCAAGCAAGAAAGAATAGGTAGTGTCTTGCCTTGGTCATCGCTACGGCTACCCCGTAATTCATCGCTACGGCTGCCCCGTGATATCTCTTGAACCGGTTATACTCAAGAGCGAGGATACGGGAGGTGAGCGAGGATATGGGGCGTGAGCGAGAATCCGGGAGGTAGGTGATGAAGCAACAGGAGTTCGCCGAGAGCCTGGTGGAGGAATTCCTCTCGGCGCGGGTATATGCGGTGGTGGGGGTATCCACCAACCGGGACAAGTACGGCTACCGGGTCTACCAAGACCTCAAGGAAGGCGGATACACCGTTTACCCCGTCAACCCGCACTACGAGGACATCTTCGGGGAGAGATGCTACCCCGATCTCTCCTCCCTGCCCGAGAAGCCAGAGGTGGTGGAGTTCGTCTGCCCTCCCCCCGTGACGGAGCAGACATTGTACGAGATGAAGGCCTTGGGCATAGAAAGAGCGTGGATGCAGCCCGGAGCGGAATCGCCCCAGGCCATCCGCTTCTGCGAAGATCAGGGCATCAAGGCCATTCACGGCCTGTGCGTGATGGTGGAACGCCGCATGAAGAGAGGGGGCAAGCCGGCGGAGGATTAGACCTTTGGCCCCGCATGCCGGGCCAAACTGATGGGCTTCCCGTAAAAGCGGTCTTGTTGCATGAGATGGTTCCTTTAGCCCGCCTCGATCAATCCCGACCATCGGTAGCCGAAGGCCTTATAGAACTGGCGGAGCGGTTGGTGTCCGGACTCTTGAGGGCTTTCAACACGGAAGTCTTTTGAGCTCAGGTAAATGATAGATTGGCTTTGACGCCTTTTTTATTGCAAGAGCAGCTGCAAACCATTTGACCATGGACCAATGGGGTTTCTGGGTATCGTATGCATGAACGACGGTGTCCCACAGTCCACCCTTGGCTTACCAATAGTATCTCAGACGCCTTTCAGCCACTCATGAATCGATCTTAGGGCGTAGGTTACTCTGGAATACGCCATCTCAAACATAATCTGGCGGAGAGGGTGGGATTCGAACCCACGGAGCCCCGCGAAGGGCTCAACGGTTTTCGAGACCTCTTCGCCCGATTACAGGTATTTCCTGGTAATTGCGCGCTTTCCTGAACCGCAAGTTAACAGATACTACCATTAAATCTTTTCATCATTTCGCCGTACTTGGCACTATGTTTGCCACAATTCGGCCACAATCCTAGGAAATTATACTGTCCTATAAGGCAAACCGAATATTACTATTAGGACAGGAGTTTCCGAGATAAACACCCCTCTTTCCCATAAACCCCCAGCATAATTGCCATTTCCAGGTGCCTGAAAACATAAGACCCCACTGATAAGACAAAGCAAAGGGGATAAATGCCCATGTA
>JACIXD010000029.1 GCA_014360645.1 Actinomycetota bacterium
GGCCCGCCCGAGGCCCTGACATAATGCACTCCTCTCTACAATCCACTGTTCATCACGTTTTTCATCTTGAACAAGCCTGGTAGCGGACCATCTCCAGCATAAATACCGATCGTTGAGCCATATCAAGATGGTCTTCATGATCCCCGTTGACCATTTCCTCCGTTTCAAGCATCTACAAAACACAGGCCTTCTTGGTCGGAACCAACGCCTATCTCGGTCCTCCCACCCTTCTTGATGGCGGATACTGCTTCCTTCACCTCGCACGTTTCCAGATCCTCGCGCTCGATCACCCAGGGAGCATAGGGTACGGCCTGTTTGCCCTTGATCACTCCCCGCTCAAGTAGGCGTCTCGCTGACATCACGCTCACTCCAAGATATGTTGCCGCCTCCGCCATGTTCAGCCACCCCTCGCACGCCTTTCTTTCCGGAGAGAATACCTCTATCTTGTGGTAGGATCGGAGGCTGCGTATCCTTCCTTCCGTCCAGGTATTGCCCTTGCCGGTACTCTTTCCCAGTCTGTTTAAAATGCGCGCGATATCGGCATCGCTCGCCACCTTGGCCAGCTCGCGGACGATCTCTACCACATCTCGATCCGTAGTGTGGCGATGCTCGCCGGTTCGGTTCTTTCGCACCTCCAGCTCCGTGTGGCAGCCGCCGGCCCAGCGGATGGTCAGATGGATTAGAGCTGCATCGTCATCGACGTCCACGTAGATCTCCTCGATTAGGATTCGTACCAGACGCTTCTTCTTCGCCATATCCGTTTGCTCGCCATCCCATACGGAAGGAAAGTCGAAGGCCAGGGAGAGAAGGGCTTCTCTTTCCTCTCCCCCCAAGGGCTTTTCAGCGGGCATTTTCTCAAGCTCGCACTTCAGATGCTCCACCTCGCCGAGGCGTTCCTCCAAGATGCGCTCAAGCTCGGCCGCCACCAGCCGATTCTCCGGCTCTATGCGGTCGTACTGACGGAAGGCCCGGCGGGCCTCGTACTCAGCCTGCTCCAAAGCCAGCTCCAATGCTCTGCGGTGCTCGTTTCTCCTTCTCTCCAGTCCATCCCATCCCTCCAGGGAAGCGCGGATGGCCTCGGGGGAGAGGGCACTGAGAACTTCCTCCTCCACCGCCTTGTCAGCGGCAAGTCCCCCGAAGGAGATACACCTTTGCGTGCCGTGGTTCAGGTGGGCGCCCTGGCACGAGTAGCGGGGGACTTTACCATCCTTGCCCGAATAGCTCACATGCAGTTTCCTCCCACAGCGCCTGCAGCGCAGGAGTCCCGCAAGGAGGCTTCTGCCCGAGCGTGCCGGCCCCTTTACTGAGGAACCCCTCTGTGCCGCGTTTTCCTCGATCATCCTCTGGTTTCTCTCCCATTCGGAAAGGTTTATGTAGCCCTCATGGTGATTCGGGATGAAGGCCTGCCATTCCTTGCGGGGAAGTTGAAAGCCCCTGACCTTGACCGCGCTTCCCTCCTCGATCCCGATCTTAGTCCCGCTCCTGCCGTATGCATAGGCACCGCAGTAGATGGGGTTCTTGAGGATGTGCAGGACGGTATTGTAGACGGGGAGCTTCCACTCCTTCTGTGGACCCTCGGGCATGCGCACAATCGCCGGCAGCCTTATGCCCTCCTGCCGCAGGAAGAGATGCGTCTGCCTCACCGACCCTAATTCGGCAAATTTCGCAAATACCAGGGAGATAGCCTGCTGTACCCGGAGGTCCGGGTCCTTCTTGATGACATGGGATCCGTCTTTCACATAGCCAACGGGAAGGGTGGTCACGAGTGCTCCCCGGCTGGCCATCTCGCGCAAGGCGGCATGCGCCCGCTGGCGGATGAGCCCCAGCTCGTACTCGCTCATGGTCCCCTTGAGCCCGAGGAGCAGGCGGTCGTTTAGGATGCGCGGGTCGTAGACGCCGTCGTGGTCTATGATCAGGGTATCGGTGAGGGAGCATAACTCCACGAGCTGGGCCCAATCCCGGTTGTTGCGGGAGAGGCGGGAGGCTTCTATGGAGAAGATGGCCCCCACCTCTTTCAAAGATACCGAGGCCACCAGTCTCCTGAATCCGCTCCTTCCCGCGGCGCTCGCCCCAGAACGCCCCAGGTCCTCGTCTATTGTCTCCACCTGCGCAAAGCCAATCTCGCGGGCCTTCTCCGCCAAGGCGTACTGTCTCCTTTGACTCTCCAGATTGTTCTTCACCTGATCGGGGGAGGATTGCCTGATGTAGATAACGGCCTTCCTTGCCAGGTGCTCGTAGGTGACCTTATGGTTCATCCCGCACCTCCTCTCCTGGCTCGCTCGTCTGGAGGATCATCTCGATACAGAGGCTTACGGCTTTTGCCCTTGTCCTTTCCGGCAGCAGTTCCCAAATGGCCTTCTCTTGAAGCGGCATCGCCAGCTGACTGCCCTTCTTTCTTTCCTCCATGCCCATCTCCCTCCTCGTTGATGCTTGCACAGGGATTGGCGGGCAAGGCCTCTCTTTCCTTCATCCGAACCAGGTCGTCTCTCAGGTCGAGAAGTGTGGAGACATCCAGCATAGGGGTATCCGAGATGGTCATTTGTGCACATTGCGGCTTCGTCATCCATTGCGGCACCTGGGAGAGGGTGTCATCGGCGAGCTTGATCACGTAGAAGTGCCTGTCTCCATCCCGATGGCTACGCAGGATGCCGACTTCCTCTCCCGCCAAGGGGTGCAGGGGGTAATGAATCCTGGCCATCCCCTGATAGTGAGCGTTTTGTGACCGCTTCGCCCGGGGTGGGCAAGAGCCATCTGGCCATCGCCCTTACGGTGGAGACCATAAAGAGCGGGCACAAGGCCTATTTCACCACCTTAAAAGAGATGATTGAGAGGCTTTCCCGCACCGGCGCATCGGCGAGAAGCATGCGGGCCTTCTCCTCGTCCTCTCTTTTG
>JACIXD010000030.1 GCA_014360645.1 Actinomycetota bacterium
AACATCCTGCGCAACCTGTGCGAGATGGGCGTGCTCAAGGCCGCCTGCGACCCCGACCCCGAGGTCCTGGTCTCCACCAGGGAGGCCTACCCCGACCTCGCCCTCTGCGCCTCCTTCGAGGAGCTCCTGGAGGACCCGGACCTTACCGCCCTGGCCATCGCCACCCCCGCCGCCACCCACTACGGGCTGGCGCGCGCGGCCCTGCTCGCCGGAAAGGACGTCTTCGTGGAGAAGCCCCTGGCGCTCTCGGCGAGGGAGGGGAGGGAGCTCGCAGACCTCGCCCGCGAAAGGGGCAGGGTGCTCATGGTGGGGCACACCTTGCAGTACCACCCCGCGGTGCGCAGGCTCAAGGAGCTCGTATCCTCGGGCGAGCTGGGCAAGGTGCAGTATCTCTACTCCAACCGCCTGAACATCGGGCGGCTGCGCGCGGAGGAGAACATCCTCTGGAGCTTCGCCCCCCACGACATCTCGGTGATGCTCATGCTCACCGGGGAGATGCCCCTTTCCGTCTCCGCCTTCGGCGAGGACTACCTGAGCAAGGGCATCTACGACACCACCCTCACCGCCCTGGAGTTCCCCGGCGGCATCAAGGGCCACATCTACGTGAGCTGGCTGCACCCCTACAAGGAACAGCGCCTGGTGGTGGTGGGGACCCGGGCTATGGCCGTCTTCGACGACGTGGCGGAGGACAAGCTGCGCCTCTACCCCCACCACATCGAGTGGAAGGACGGCAAGACCCCCGTGGCCCGCAAGGCGGACTATGAGAGCGTGCCCGCAGGAGACGAGGAGCCCCTGCGCGCCGAGCTGGAGCACTTCCTCTCCTGCGTTAAGGAGCGGAAGACCCCGCTCACCGACGCGGAGGAGGGCCTGCGGGTGCTCGCGGTGCTGGAGGCGGCCGAGGAGAGCCTGCGCAAGGGACAGCGTCCCGTGCGCCCCGGCGGGCAGGCGGATGTCTTCATACACGAGACGGCGGTAATAGACGAAGAGGTCACCATCGGCGAGGGCACCCGCATCTGGCACTTCTGCCACCTCCTTTCGGGCACCCGAATCGGGAAAAACTGCGTGCTGGGCCAGAACGTCATGGTGGGGCCGGAGGTGAGCATAGGAGACGGCTGCAAGGTACAGAACAACGTCTCCCTCTACCGCGGGGTGACCCTGGAGGAGGAGGTCTTCTGCGGCCCCTCCTGCGTGTTCACCAACGTGCTCACCCCCCGCGCCTTCATCGAGAGAAAGGACGCCTTCCTGCCCACCCTGGTGAGGAGGGGAGCGAGCATCGGGGCCAACGCCACCGTGCTCTGCGGGGTGACCATAGGCCGTTATGCCATGGTGGGGGCGGGGGCGGTGGTCACCAGGGACGTGCCCGACCACGCGGTGGTGGCCGGAGTGCCCGCGGCCTTCCGCGGCTGGGCCTGCCGCTGTGGGGCCACCCTCCCCGCGCTGCCCGAGGGAGGCTCCGCCTCCTGCGAGGCCTGCGGGCTCACCTACCGCCTGGAGGGGGGAGCGCTGAAGCAGGCGGAGGGGGACACGTGAAGCCCATCCCCATGCTCGACCTCCGGCGCGAATACGAACACATGAAGGAGGGCATAGACGCCGCCATCGCCGCATGCCTCTCCCACCAGCGCTGGATCAGGGGGCCGGAGGTGGCGAAGCTCGAGGAGAGGATGGCGCGCTACCTGGGGGTGGAGCACTGCGTGGGCGTGGCCTCGGGCACCGACGCCCTTGCCATCGCCCTCAGGGCCCTGGCTATGAGGGAAAGAGGAAGGGATCACTTCGACCCCTCGGACGAGATCATCACCACCCCCTTCACCTTCGTGGCCACCGGCGAGGCCGTGCTCAGGGCCGGCGCCACCCCGGTCTTCGTGGACGTACGCCCCGACACCTTGAACATCGACCCCGAAAGGATAGATGCATACCTGAAAGAGGAGGCCCGCAACGCCGTGGGCATCCTCCCCGTCCACCTCTACGGCCAGGCCTGCGACATGGAGGCCATTGCGGACATCGCGGAAAGATATGGCCTCTTCGTGCTGGAGGACTGCGCCCAGGCCCTGGGGGGAGTCTTTAAGGGAAGAAAGCTCGCCGGCCTGGGCGATGCCGGGGCCTTGAGCTTCTTTCCCTCCAAAAACCTGGGCTGCTACGGCGACGGGGGGATGATCGCCACCTGCGACGGCGAGATCGCCGAAGTCTCGAGGGCGCTCTCCCAGCACGGCGGGAAGGACAAGTACCGTGCGGAACTCGTGGGCTACAACTCCCGCCTGGACACCCTGCAGGCGGCGGTGCTCTTGGCCAAGCTCCCTTATTTGGAGGAGATGCTCGAGCGCAGGAGAAGGATCGCCGCCCTCTACGACCGGGCGCTCCGGGACATCGAGGGAATAACCGTGCTCACCCACCCCCAAGGCGCCCTTCCCACCTACAACCAGTACACCGTCCTGGTGGGGGAGGGAAG
>JACIXD010000031.1 GCA_014360645.1 Actinomycetota bacterium
GAGATCGCGGCGGATGGGAAGAGGGAGTTGCGCGAGCGCATGGAAAGCAGGGAGCGCATGCATTCCCTGACCACCATCCGCAAGCGGGAAGGCGAGGTGAGGGAGGAAGGAGGCGCTTGATGCTTCCCATGGACATCGCCGGAAGGAGGCTCTGCCTGGCCGCCGACCAACTTCTCGCCTGCGTGGGGGAGGCGCTGCTGCTGTCGCGGCGCATGCGCGAGGCGGCGGAGGCGGGAGACGCGGTGCGGGTGACCGACCTGGCGGCGGAGACCGCGCGCATGGCGGAAGAGACGAAGGCCGCGGGGAGGGAGCTGCTGGCGAGCGCGGAGACGGGAAGTCCCCCCGGCGCGGCGGGCGCGGAGAGCTTCCTGGAGCGCATGGCGAGGATGGATTCCGACTACGGCACGGACCTCTCCGAGAAGATGGAGAGGTTCGCGGAGATGGCGCGGGCGCTGGCGGTGGAGCAGGCGGCCAACGTATCCCTGCTGAGCGCCCTGGCGGTGGAGCTGGAGCGGTTCACCTCGTGGCTGATGAACATCACCGGAGGTTGGGTCATCTACGGCGGCGACGGCGCCGCGGTGACCGACGGAGGCGGCCCCCGCCGTGTGAGTTTTTCGGTGTGAGAGAGGAGGGGGGATTGAGCTCGACCTTCTTCGGCCTGCAGATAGCCCTCTCGGGGCTGCGCGCGCAGCGCCAGGCGATGGAGACCACCGGGCACAACGTTGCCAACGCCTCCACCCCGGGATATACGCGCCAGCGGGTGCTGCTGACTCCCGGGGTACCCCATACCATGCCCGGGCTGGCCGGGCCGGTGGGAGCGCTGATGAAGGGCACGGGGGTGGAGGCGCGGGAGATCACGCGCGTGGCCGATCTCTTCATCGACGCCCAGTTGAGGGAGCAGTCGGGGGTGCTGGCGGAGAAGAGGCAGGCTTACCAGACCGTCTCCCAGGTGGAGGGCATCTTCGGGGAGCCGGGGGAGGAAGGACTGGGAGCGGCCATGGCGGCCTTCTGGAACGCCTGGGAAGAGCTGACCCTGAACCCAGACAGCTTGGCGGTACGGCAGAGTCTCATCTACGAGGCGGACTCCCTGGCCGGCATCTTCAACCGCCTGGCGCGGCAGCTGGAGAGCACCCGCGAGAACCTGGATTACGAGATCGAGCAGAGCGCAGCGGCCGTCAACCGCATGGGCGCGGCGGTGGCCTCCCTCAACGCCAGGATCGCGCGCGCCAGCGCGGCGGGCATGAACGCCAACGACCTCGTCGACGAGAGGGAACGGCTGATCACCGAACTGAGGTCCTATGCCGACGTGAGGGTAAGGCTTGAGGATGGAGGCAGGGCGAGCCTGTTCATCGGCAACCGCGCCCTGGTTATGGGAGACACATACAACGAGATCACGGCGGAGACCACCTCCACCGGGCACCACCTCTTGGTCTGGAAGAGCGATGCCCAGCCCTTGGCCATAGGCGGCGGCAAGCTGGCCTCCATGCTCCAGATGCGCGACTCCTATATCCCCCGCCTGGCGGCGGACCTCGACGCCCTGGCTACCGCCATCATCGACGAGGTCAACGCCCGGCATGCCGCGGGTTACGACCTGGACGGAAACCCCGTGGCCGGCACCGCCTTCGAGGCCTTCTTCACCGGCACCTCCATTTCCGACATGGCGGTAAACCCCGCCATCGCCGCGCAGCCCAAGGGGATCGCGGCCTCGGCGGGCAGCGGCGAGGGCGACGCCGAGAACGCGCGCGCCATCGCCCTGCTGCGGCGGGAGAAGACCATCGCGGGCGCCTATACCTTCGAGGACTACTACCGCAGCGTGGTGGCGCGCGTGGGGATAGACGTGCAGGCCATGGAAAACGATGTGAAGAACACCGAGGTGCTGCTCAACCAGATAGAGAACTGGAGGGAGGCGGTGTCCGGCGTATACATAGACGAGGAGATGGTGCGCCTGCAGGAGGCGCAGCGGGCCTTCCAGGCGGCGGCGCGGGCCATCACGGTGATGGACGACGCCCTCAACACCATCATCAACGGCATGGGCAT
>JACIXD010000032.1 GCA_014360645.1 Actinomycetota bacterium
GATAGCTTCAAGGCATCCAGGATCTCCTTCTGCTCTGGATCGGGGCGCGCCGCAAGCTCGAAGGAGTAGTCCCCACAGGTCAAGGGGATCACCTGTAGACGATCCAGGCTGCGGATCGCGTGCTCCAGGGGTAGCTTGGAACCCTGCATTCTTCCCCTCATCTCTCGGGTGACCATGAGGGCGAGCATGCAGATGAGCGCATGGGCCCGCGTGCGGTCTCCCCTGCGATGGTTCAGGGGCCTGATCTCCAAAAGCGCGCTTTCAAGATCGCGGAAGGCCTGTTCCACCAGGGCCAGGTCACGGTAACGGTCGTGCACCTTCTCCGCGCTCAGGTCCTTCCGGGGAAGGTCGGTCTTTATGCAGTAGCAGCCGTCCAGAGCCTCGGCCTTGGCCAGGGCCTCTTCGTCTATGCGAAAGGAGAGCTCCCGCCCGGAGAGGGAAAGCTTCATGAAGCGGGAGAGCTTGAGTTTGTCCAGCATGACCACCATGCGATCATAGGCCTTCTGGGGGCTCTTCCTCTGGGAGGTGGAAAGGGTTCTCGCCTCCTGCTCGAGCTGCGAGACGGCCTTCGCGAGGCGCTCCCTGCGGTTGGAGGAGGCCTCCTGGGCCCGGCGCGGATTCCTGCGCAGGATATAGCGCACCCCGGAATCTTCCACCTCGCACAGCTCGGCGTCGAAGAGGGAGAGCTGGATGACTCCCGCCTGCGCCAGGGCCACGATCTCCGGCTTGGTGATGGAGGTGATGTAGAAAAGGCCCTGCTTCTTGATCTCCCTCGCGGAGGTGCTCTTGATCATCCCCTTGTCCCCCACCAGCGCCACCCTGCCCGCCCCGAAGCGCCGGGCCACCTTGCCTATCTGGGCGGGTAGGGTGGCCCCGTCTTGGGTGTTTCCGGGAAAGACCTGGACCGAGACGGGATATCCCTCCGCGTCGGCGAGGAGCCCCACCACGATCTGCTTCTTGCCCTTCTTTCTGTCCCGGTTGTAGCCCCAGTCCGCCAGCTCGTTGCACTCCCCCTCCAGGTAGGAGCTGGTGACGTCGTAGAGGAAGAGGGTGGGTTTCTCTCTCCCCCTCCCTTTCCCTCGCCGGTGCGCATAGACCTCGTCCTCTATACGTGCCTGGTGCAGAAGGACCCAGTCCATGGCCGCGTAGAGCTCGTCCTCGCTGGGGGGCTCTATGCCCAGGACCTCGCGGGTGGCCTGGCCGCATGCCCAGCGGGAACAGGCCAGCTCAGAGCCCTGGATCACGATGCGGGCGGCCATCATGAGCAGCACCAGGGACGCCCTCTTCCCCTCCCCCAGGGCCCGGGTGATTCCCAGCTCCCGGGCGATTGCGCAGATGGCGAAGAGGGCGCCGTAGGCCCTTCCCGATCCCGCCTCGAGATCGTCTACGCTCACGGGCTTCTTGCCCTTGAGCGACTGCCGGATACAGGCGATGGTGGCCTCGTCCAGACAAGAGAGATTGGCCAGGGTGCGGTGCTTCACCTTGCCACCCTCCCGGTATCCCTCCATGAGCAGGTGGTAGGTATAGGTCCTGTCTCCCCGGCGGTTGCGGATAGTCTGCACATACATATTAGCAACTTTATATCATAATCATACCTTGTTGTAAAGGTACTATATAATCGATGGCGCC
>JACIXD010000033.1 GCA_014360645.1 Actinomycetota bacterium
TGTTAGGAAAAATTGAAAAGTAGACACTTTAAAATTCAAAAGTGGACCCTGGGAAACTCTCCCAATGGATAGACTATCGATTTGACCATCTTATCCTTCCACCATATCCTGATCTCCATGGCGCCTCTCTTCGCATCGGGAATGAGGTGTACATCGACCTCCTCGCGCAAGGGCACACCGGGTACCGCGATCTCGTGTTTATGGATCTCTATCTTGCGATAGCTGTTTACCATCCTGGTCTCTCGTAGACAGAAGACGTCTTTGGGGAGGGAATAGGGCTTGGGAACGATAAAGGGTCGGAACAGGCTGTTTCCCTCGGAGATAGCCTTCTTGAAGCGCATGGTGGGTATCTCCCCGGTGGTGGAATGGACTTGCCGGTTGTTGTAGCGATCAACCTCTTCCTTGAGGACCGCCCGCACCTCCTCCATGGCGGAGAGCTTCTCCCGGGCGCAGGTCCTCACGATGCGATCCTGCAGCCAACGGTAGGGTCTCTCCACCTTCCCCTTGGCCTGGGGGGAGAGGGCGTAGACCACCTCCACCCCCAGCACGCGCATCACCTTCTTCCACTGGGGATCCACGTCGTCGGTTAGGGCCACGTGCCTTCTCCACACGCTATCCCTGGTCTTCACGTAGCGGAATACGGATAGCGAATCCACGTAATAGCGTAAGGGGATGCCGAACTCGCGCGTTAAGTCCTCTGCGGCCCGGATATGGGCCCAGCTGCTCTCCGCGCCCCAGAAATCGGCGTAGAGGAGCAGACGGGAAAAGTCGTCTATGGAGGTGAGCAGGGCCCAGCGCTCCGTAGCATAGGGCGACCAGAGATGGTGGGAGGCGTCGTGCTGGATGAGGGCGCCCACCGCGGCGGTCACCACCTCCCGCTCATGCGCCTTCTTGGCCTTGCGCGGCTTGTAGCACCCCAGGTCCTTGGCCCGGGCGATGATGGTGGGAAGGGATACCTCTATTCCCTGTCCGGCCAGGCGGTCCTTCAGAGCCGAGTAATTGTAGCTGGTGATGGGGAGGGCGGGGTTGTCTATGAGCTCCTTTTCCTCGAGGAGGGCATGGGCGATCCCCTCCTCCCACAGCGCAGGGATCCTTGCCTAAGATGACCTGCGGTACTCCACGCTGAAGCCCTCCGGGTCATCTCTGTAGTCCCGGAGCAGGGAGAAGAACCTCGCCTTGCCTATTCCCAGGATCTCCTCCACCTCCCTGCGATCCAGGTTCTTCTCCAGATATCCTCCGAGCAAGGCCTTCACCTGTTCGGTGGTGAATCTCCTATGGATCTGTTCCATGTCTTCTCCTCTCATCCTGTTCGTTACACCGGGTTTTTAATTTAACCCGGCCGAGAGAAGGAGGGTGGCCTATAGAAAAGTGAATCACCTGCTGGAATATCTTAGTG
>JACIXD010000034.1 GCA_014360645.1 Actinomycetota bacterium
TCTTCGGCTTCCCCTTGAGGTTGGTCATGATGAACCCCGCCCTGGGGAAGAGCTCGCCCTGATGCCACTCTATCTTGGCGATGATCCTCCTGGACCTGTCCCAGGAGCCCGCCCGGTAGGAGAAGTCATGATAGATTACCTTGGGCCTGGCGTACGGCCTGCCCACCGGGCGGGTCAGGAGGTGCTCTACGTGGTCGTAGAGGCGGCTGTTGGCCTTGATCCTGATGGCGTAGAGGATGCCTTCCTCCTCTAGGTATCCATACATATCAGGGGAGGCGAAGGCTGCGTCTCTCCGGAAGTACAGCTTTCTGCCCGGGTCCTTGTATCTTTCGACGATGGGCTCCAGCAGGCTCCGCCACCCGTCGGCGGAGTGGACGTTGCCGGGACGCAGCGTCGCCCCTTCGCAGTCGCCATGCTGGCAGAAGACGAAGAGCGGGTGATGGCAGCGGGAGCAGAAATGCCCGTTGTAGGCCGATCTCTCCCGGCTGCCGTGCACCGGGGACTCCTGTGAGTCCATGTCCAAGATGACATCATTGCCCTTGGTGACGCGCATCGCCCTGGCCGCCCAGGCGTGGTTGATGGCGGCAAGCGCTCTTATGTTCTCCTCCTCGGCTAAGGTCTCGAAGCGGGATACGTTCTTTTGGCTCGCTGCGTTTCTCTCCAAGGCCTTCTTCCCGACGACAGCCCGCATGGCGGGGTCACGGAAAAGGCGCTCGTGGTCATTCACGTCCTCGTATCTGGCCAGCCTGGCGTAAACTGATTGGCGGAGTTACCCCCTCATCTGGTGCCTGATGTTTTTGCCCGTCCTTCCGTCCTGTATCATCGCCCCCGCCATATCGGTGAGTCCCAGCGCCCCGTCCAGTTCTCTCACCGCCAGCAATCCCGCGTCTGTGGTGACCTTGGCACCCCTGAATTCCAGTCTCAGATGGCGGTCGAAAGCGAGCCTCAAACCCCCGTTTTCCGCTTCATTCGCAAGGTTCCCCATCTTTACCCCACCAGCATTGCTGTTATTGCTGTTCTGATACATATTTCAGCAATTCTAGCAAGTGATACTTGCTATTTGAAATGAGAAATCCGGG